>NZ_KV807802.1:0-39131 GCF_001812125.1 Streptococcus sp. HMSC071D03 | reverse complement strand
CAAAAGCCCTTGGAAACTTGAGTTCTAAGGACTTGGTCTTCAATCTGAAATCCTAAGAGAAAACTTAGGATTTCAGCTTTAGCCTACTAAACTTAGAAATTACGACCTGATTTATTGTAGCCATATTTTTCAACAAAATGCTCACGGAATTCCAAAAGATTATCATCCATAATAGCCTGACGAACCTGCTTCATGAGATTAAGCAAGAAGTAAAGGTTATGGTAACTTGTCAAACGAATACCAAAGGTCTCATCGGCCTTGAGTAAGTGACGAAGGTAGGCACGGGTATAGTTCTTACATGTGTAGCAATCGCACTCAGGATCAAGCGGGGTAAAGTCCTCCGCAAACTGGGCATTCTTGACAACCAAACGTCCTTGGCTAGTCATACAAGTTCCGTTACGAGCGATACGAGTCGGCAAGACACAGTCAAACATATCGACCCCACGAATAACCCCATCAATCAAGCTATCTGGCGCTCCCACTCCCATCAAGTAGCGAGGTTTGTTTTCAGGAAGGAGTTGAGTAGTGAAGTCCAAAACTGCGTTCATCTCTTCATGAGTTTCACCTACTGCCAACCCTCCGATAGAGTATCCTGGGAAGTCCATACTGACAAGGTCATGAGCTGACTGACGACGAAGATCTTCAAATCCTGCACCTTGTACAATCCCAAACAAACCTTGGTCATGTAGACGACGATGAGCTTTTAATCCACGCTCAGCCCAACGGCTGGTACGTTCGATTGACTTCTTCACATAATCATAAGGCTGATAAAATTGAGGACATTCGTCAAAGGACATCATAATGTCTGACCCTAGATTGTTTTGGATAGAGATGGCTTTTTCAGGTGATAGAAACATTTTAGAACCATTGAGGTGGTTCTTAAACGTTACCCCTTCTTCTGTGATGTTACGACTATCCGCTAGAGAGTATACTTGGAAACCGCCACTATCCGTCAAGATAGGTTGGTCCCAGTTCATGAACTTATGAAGTCCACCTGCACGTGCAATGAGTTCATCTCCAGGACGAAGCCACAAGTGATAGGTATTAGAGAGGATAATCCCTGACCCCATCTCTTTCAACTCTTCTGGCGATTGGGTTTTAACCGTTGCTTGAGTCCCAACCGGCATAAACATAGGAGTTGGAAAGGTTCCGTGTGGCGTGATAATCTCACCCAGACGAGCTCCCGTGTGTTTTTCTTTCTTAATCAAACGATATTTGATTGGTGAATCTGACATTTTTTACCTCCGAAGCTGGGAAAAACAGTCCCAGTTCTTACTTTGTGCCCAAGGGCATACTGTATGATTCTATCAAAAAAAATGGGAACTGTCACGAACTATGGTATAATGAAAGAATGAAATACCCAAAAATTGATTTAAAAGAAGTTCGTCAACAAGCTAAACAGTTTCAAGCTGAACATCCACGTTTATTGCTTGTCTTTTTATTACCAAGCATTTTCCTGATTCTATCCAGCTTCATAAGTCCGTTATCCCTACTTGATGAGGGAATTCTTGAGCAATCCTTCTTTACTTTTTTGATGAGCTTGATCCAGTCCTCACTCTTTCCTCTAGCAGTTGGATTCACAAGTTCTATTATCCTAGCTGGTGCTCTTTTTACAACCATTAATCTTTACAGAATTTCCGAGATAGAGCTTTCTTTTAAAGATAGTCTGTCCTTACTTGACAATCGCTTCTTCACCCAGACCTTTCTAACTCTCTTGCTCAAGCGTTTCTATCTCTTTTTGTGGAGCATCCCTAATCTTTTTGGAGTCTACTTGCTCTTTTATAGCAGTGCCATGGCTCGTAAATTTGTAGAACTTCATCCCGAATTTCCAGCTGTCGACGTCACCAATTCAGATATCGAACACTTCCTACTTACTTTTGCACTTTACTTCTTTGGTAGCGTCTTTCTGATGATTTTGGGAACCATTGCCTATCTGCCGCAATACTACGCTTATTCCCAAGTAGAGTTGCTCCTTTGTGATACACTTGCAATTGGAATTGCCAAGCCAAGTCGCGTACTCAAAACCAGTCGCTTCCTTATGAAAGGCTATAAGTTCCAACGCTTCGTACTTGATTTACAACTCCTACCATGGTATCTTCTTACCTGGATTAGCTTTGGAATTGCGAGCATCCCTTCTTTCCCTTATATCTATAGTAGTCAATTCTTCTTCTATCAAAGATTACTCGAAATCAAGCGGAGAAAAGTTTAATGTGAATGATTAAAACCAGCACCTTCTATGGAAAGTGCTGGTTGTTTTTATTTTAAGAAAAGGATACTCAAGAGTGCTAGGATTGCTGGACCACCTTGCTTAAGAATAATTTTTTTATCTGCTGTTAAGGCACCATAAGTCGCTGCTCCTATGACAAACAACACAAAGATTGTTACGATTTCTAAGCTCTGCGAGAAATAGATTCCATAAAGAAGAAATACCCCAATCAAGGCATTATAAATTCCTTGGTTTTTAAACAGTGAGGTGACAGAGGGGCGAGTCAACTCTTCCTTGTCCATATTAAAGACTCGGCTGGTTGCATCTGATTGGGTTGCGATACTTTCCAAATAAAAGATATAAAAATGCTCTAGAGCAACAAGGGTTGCTAAAATGGTAGTAATGATTGACATCGTTTTCTCCTTAAAATTCTATTTTTTCTAATCCTGATACTAGTTTTGTCAACAAAGCTGTCAGCTCTTCCTGCTCGGCTGTCGATAAGATGCTGTCCATCTGTTCCTTCACTCGCAAATGATGTTTAGGCGGACTGACTAAGAGTTGATTCTTGGCTTCTTGGGTTAATTCAACTAAGACTTCTCGCTGATTGGCCGGATTACGCTTGCGACTGACATAGCCCTCTGACTCCAGTATCTTAAAATGACGGGTCAAGGCTGCCTGGTCAATCTGTAACTTCTCCTGAACGGCAATCTGGTTGCAGGGTGACTGCTGCAGTAAAAACTGCAGGATTTGATAGCGGGTCAAACTAATTCCCAATTGTTTCTCAAAAAGTTGAGTGATCATCTGATCTGTTAAATGGAGCTGGTACAGTAAGTCGTTAATTTTTTTCATTTCTACCTCCCTGCGTACACTTGATTTATCAACTATTGACTTATCAAGTATAATGCAATCTTAGTAAAAACGCAACTATTTTGCTTATTCACGAAAAATAGCCTCTTGATTTCAATCCCAAAAGGCTATTATTTCTATATTCTAGACAAAATCCAGCACTAACCTACCAAATCTGCTCGAAGGATTTCTCCCTCTTTATCAATGACAACTTCGATGGCATGGCCTGCAAAAATTTCTTCACGATCATCATAGTAGAGGGTCAATTCTCCATCTTCGTTGATCGATAGTTCACTCAAGGAAAGTGAGTTGGTAAAATACTCTTCTGTTAACACTACATCATTTTCATCTGAATCTATCCAGTCTTGAGCTGTTTCCCACAGTTCTTTGACAATATAGTCTTTAATCCGAGTATCTTGAACTTGGAAAGTTCCCATAAATTTCTTTAGATCATCAAAAGAACTTGGAGGGAGACTTTCATCTGTACTCGCAGCAAAGATAGCATGAATCTTACCACCCTCGTAAGTGATAAATCCTTCAAACCAAGAATAGGCTCTGTTTAAGGTGAATTCGCCAATATCGTCTTGAATGATGACCGGTTTTTGATAGGTTTCAATCAAGGTCTCTAACCTAGAGTCTGAGGATTGGTCATCTAGGTATTCCAGCAAGTGGTAGCAGTTATTAGCTACTTCTGACATATATGGCTCTAACTCCATGAAGGGGCGTTTTTGGCATTTGATATGATGAATTTTGTAGGGTTCAAAACTAAAGCCCCATCTCTTTTCTTCAAATTCCTCAGGAGTCAATACCCATTCCAAACGTCCCTCACGTTCAGAGAAGTCCTGAGTTTCAACATTGATACTAGCTTTAAAATGAACGGACGGCATTTTACAACCATCTTTTAAAGAAGCAGCCCCATTTACATTTTGGAGGGTAAAAATCAAGAGCTCAACAATTTCTCCAGTAAATTCCTGTTCAAAATCATCTCTTGTTTTCTCAAATGGAGTTTTTAATCGATTTGTCATTCACTTCATCCTTTCTCTCTATGCTTAAAAGCGTTAGCTTAATTTTGTATTCGCTTACATTCTAACATGTTTTAGATTTTATTTCACTTATCAATACTATTTTACACAAAAAGAAGCTACACTTTTAAATGTATAGCTTCTTATTACTCTTAGTTCATAGATACGTGAACGTGGTCATAGTGGTTTTCTGTGATACTACCACGGTCTGGCATTGGATTCCAAGTGTAAGCCGGTCCATATTTACTTGGGTATGGTGCGTAGAAACGTTGTTTCCAGATGATGTAGCTAATGCCACGGCTAGCCATATTTTGGATAGCATAATCTGCAATTTGGTCTCCAAGAGCTGAGCTTACTGGGACCATAAAGTCAATTGCAAGGCCTTTTCCGTGGTCTCCGCTATCTCCAGGACGGTAGCCGCTAAATGATGTGATACCAAACAAGTTAGCAATTTCTTCTTTAAAGGCAGCCGTTTGTGGTTGTAGACCTGCATTTTCTGACTTTGAAGCTGCAATACTTGCATAATCAGGTGCTGCTGGTGCTGCATAAGTCGCTGATGAACCTTGGCTTGCTTCAGCTTGGTAAGTTGATGGTGTTGATTGAGTCTCTGCTACAGTTTCTGTAACAGGGGCTTCTGTTGTAGTGGTTTCTTCCACTACAGGTGTTTCTGCTACTGCTTCTTCTGCTGGTGCTGAAACTTCTGCCGTAGTTTCTGTCACTGGTTCTGCTGCTGGTACTGAGGCTTCTGTTGTAGTTTCTGCTACTGCTTCTTCAGTCACTTGTGGTGCTACTGGCTCAACTTGAGCTTCTGTTTCTTCAACTGGTTGAGTTAAATCTTCAACCTGTACAGTTTGGTCATCTACAGTGACTTGGTTGGTTGTCAAATCTGCTCTTGCAGTTGTGCTTTCACCTGCCTGAGCTGTGTCAGGGGTTTGGATTTCAACTTCCGTCACTTCTTCCTCATCATTAACAGTTGTAGTAAGCACTGTCTCAGGGAAAATCAGATCAATATTGCTGATCTTGTTCAAGTTAGCAAGAACGGTCACATCCACTCCCAGAGCTTCGGCAATGGTACTTAGAGTATCTCCATACTGAACCGTATAGCTTGTTTTATTCTCATTCTTAGTAACATCGTTTTGAATTTGCTCAACACTGCGTGCTGTCCATACTAGTTCTTCTGCTTGAGTTGCCAATACAGGGGCAAAGGACAAGGCTACTGTTGATGCTAAAATAATTCTTTTCTTCATACTATCAAACTCCTTTTCAAATGTAGTACCTGTCTATCATAACACAAAGAAAATAGAAAAAAAGCCCTTTTGGGGCTATTTAACAGAACTGTACATTCGTTGTAACAAATCACATTACTTGAAATAGTTTGTTAGTTTCTTGTCATCAGGCTGACACATTCTTCTTGAAGAAAATTCTAGAAGGAAAACGAACTGATATCTTCTAAACGCTCTATCTGTTGATTACAAGTTGCAGGTGAGGCAAGAAAATTGATACTCTGAATCCCACTATTTTGGGCAAATTCTATATCCAAAGTCCGATCGCCGATATAATAAGTCTGCTGAGGATTTAATCCATACTTATCTAAAAGATAAATCGCAGCTTCTGGACTAGGCTTCCGAGCAAAGCCACTTTGATTGGTTAAAATTTCTGTGAAATAGTGGGCCAAACCCAAATTCTCCAAAATTGTAAAAGCATTGTCCCCTTTATGGGTATAAACAAACTGCTCAATACCTTGCTGGTCTGCCCAAGCTAAGATTTCACGCGCCCCTGGCATCAGAACCACTTGAGCATTCTTCTCAGCCAAGCTCTGAGCACGAACCTGATTGAGCATATCTGCATCCAAGCCTCTTTCTTCTCCCGCCTTTTCCAACAGATCTTGAACGGAAGTTTGTAGAATAAAGGCACGAACCTCAGCCTTATCATAAGGAATGTCAAACTGGGCAAAAGTCTCTTCGATTCCTGCTAAAATAGCTTCATAAGAGTCCAACAAGGTCCCATCTAAATCCCAGATAAATCCAATTTTTTTCATATGTCATCCTTTCAAAGATATATATTGCTTATAACGATAGTGCAGGAAAATCCAGCGAAAACCATTATCCAAAAGCGTTCCTGCCCAAATACCAGGCAAGCCCCAACCAAGAACAATTCCCATCAGATACCCTGTTCCGATACGGATACACCACATTCCGATACTTGTCGCATAAAAGGGGAGGCGTGCATTTCCCAAACCCTGCCAGACAGCTGTATAAATGACTGTTCCCGTCGTCATAGGAGTCCCTAGTAGAGAGAACAGCGTCACCATAACACTGGCTTCAATAGCCACAGGATCACTAGTATAGAGGTGACTTAGGGGCGTTCCTAGAGCATAGATACTGAGTGTTAAGGGCAACATAAGAAAGAGGGAAAGCCAAAAAGTTTGCTTACTTAAGTTGTCTACCCTTGCCCAATCATCTTCTCCAACTGCTCGAGCCACCTGCATGACTGTTGCTGTAGCGACACCAAAGGCTGGCATATAGTTAAACTGAGTCAAGACTTCACCGATTGCATTTCCTGCGACTGCCTCCGTCCCAAAGGAAACAACCAAGGCAATAATGACCACATCTCCAGCTCGCATCATGAGACGTTCTCCCGCTGCAGGTAAAGCCAAAGTCAGCAGGTCTTTGTCCAGGCCAAACCTTGGTCTCGTATATGGAAGTTTTAGTTGTGACCACAAGATCACAACCCCAACCAAACGAGATAGGATGGTCCCCCAGGCTACACCAGCTATCCCCATATCAAGAACAAAAATAGCGATACTTGAGAACACAATATTCAAGGCATTGGATAAAAGACTCACATAAAGTGGAAGGCGCGGATTATGGGTGGCGCGAATCAAGGCTCCTAGACTAGTCATCAAGCCCAAGAGGACGATTGTCCCGCCGACCAAAGCTAGGTATAGTCCACCACTCTCAGCTACAGACGCTTCTGTTCCTAAAAGGCCGATCATCTCTCGTCCTGCAAAGATGGATAAGACCCCTAAAACTAAACTCAGTAGTAGGGTAATCTTAAGTGCTTCTGTCACATGATAAGCTAGTCTAGATTGATCTTTCTGTCCCAAACTTTTGGAAATGACACTGGAAATAGCCGCTCCCAAAGCAATAAAAATCGCTTGGTAAATGGTGATAATATTGCCCGCTACAGACACACCCGAAATTGCGATTAAGCCCAGATGTGCCACCAGATAGCTATCGACCATCCCCATGAGCATCTGCAAGAAATTTTCACCCATGGCTGGCAGAGCTATGTTGAGAATATCTTTATTTTTCTTAAACAATCCTTCCTCCTGATGAAAAGAAACTCAGTTAGTTTCCCAACCGAGTTTACTTCCTCTCTTTTAAAGTCCTAGATAAGTTTCTACTGCAGTCTGCATATCTGCCGCTGCAACAGTTGTCTTGTGACGAACTGGAGCTGTTTCGAGGCCATCAACTGCTGGTGGCACTGCTACTCCTGAAATTTCATGTAGTTGAGCCAAGGCTTCAAAATCGCTCAAACCTGATTGCCCAGTTACAGCTTCTACTGCAACCACTGGGAATTTATAAGGACTAGCTGTTGAAGCAATCACGGTCTTAGCCACATCGCCTGTCGCTGCTTGGTATTTTTTATAAACAGCTGAGGCAACCGCTGTATGTGGATCCTCAATGTAGGCATCTGTTTGATAAACACGCTTGATTTCTGCTGCTGTTTCCGCTTCAGTCGCATACTCTGCTGCAAAAAGGTCAAGAATCTCTGCATCAAAATCTGTCAATTCATACTGACCTTGGTTATTCAAAGCATTCATGAGTTCAGCTGTCTTAACCGCATCATTACCCAAAAGGTGGAAAATCAAGCGCTCCAAGTTTGAAGACACTAAGATATCCATAGATGGGCTAGTGGTCACTTTAAACTCACGCTTCTTGTCATAAACACGAGTCTTGAAGAAGTCTGTCAAAACATTGTTGTCATTTGAAGCACAGATTAATTTACCAACTGGCAAACCAATTTGTTTAGCATAAAAGGCAGCCAAGATATTTCCAAAGTTTCCTGTCGGTACGGTGAAGTTAACCTTATCACCTGCATTAATTTCGCCTGTTTTAACAAGCTGAGCGTAGGCATACACATAATAGACAATCTGTGGTACCAAACGACCGATATTCATAGAGTTAGCTGATGAAAACTGGAGCTTGTTGGCTGCTAATTTTTCACGAAGCTCCACATCGTTGAACATGTGTTTCACGTTTGTCTGAGCATCGTCAAAGTTTCCATCAATAGCGATAACATGGGTGTTTTCGCCAGTTTGCGTGGTCATTTGCAACTCTTGCACTTTGCTGACACCGTCTTTTGGATAAAAGACGATAATTTCAGTTCCAGGAACATCTGCAAAACCTGCCATGGCAGCTTTACCAGTATCTCCAGACGTCGCTGTCAAGATGACAATCTTGTTTTCCAAGCCATGTTTCTTGGCAGCTGTCGTCATAAAGTATGGCAAGATAGACAAGGCCATATCCTTGAAGGCAATGGTTGAACCGTGGAAAAGTTCCAAGTTGTATTGGCCATCTAGTTTCACAAGAGGAGCAATGACTGGCGTATCAAACTTGCTGTCATAGGCGTTGGAGATACAGTAGTCCAACTCTTCTGCTGTAAAGTCATCCAAGAAAGCTGACAAGACAAGCTTAGCTACTTCTTGGTAAGAAGCGTCTTTTAATGTTTCAAAATCCAAATCAACCTTTGGATAGCTAACTGGAGTAAATAAGCCCCCATCTGTTGCCAAACCTTGCAAAATCGCTTGGCTGGCTGTTACGGTATTGTTCGCATCACGCGTTGATTGATAAACTAATGTCATAAATCTCTATCCTTTATCTATAGTCTTATTCATTATAACATGATTTTTCAGAAAATTCTTCCTTTATAGGAAAATTATAGGTCTAATTCTTCTTTCAAAGGCACTAAATAAGTCATTTCACTCTGACCTCTCATCTCAAGTCCTTGCTCTGCTATAGCTAGCAAGTCTTTGGAGAACTGGACAATCCCAGCTGTTTCTTCATCTGTGAGGTGTTTCTTAGAAAATTGTCTTCTCAAAGACTTGTAGTCACGACCAAATCTCTCAAAGAAAGGAGCTGTTTCTAGGTAAGCTTCAAGCTTGTCAAGATTCACCAACAAGCCTAAATGAAAGGCTGCCGAAGCAAAGGTTCGGTCTAGCGGTTGTGTACAAACACTACGAAATTCAACAGTCCCTCGTGTTGTCAAGTCTTGAAACTGGTAGCTTCGATGACTCGAAAAATCTTTTTCCTCTGGAACTATACTAACTTCTTTCCTATTAATCCCAAAAGCCCTAATCTGACTTGTAGACAGATAATCTTTCGCTCGAATCGGAGAAAAATAGTAGGTTTCCCCATCTCGTTCTGCTGTAAAAATCGCAGAGTGGTCTAGATAATCAAAAAAATCATCCTCATCTTTGAAGAGTCTGGCATTGACACCAACATTCTCTGGATAAATCCCATGCATGGAGTCTTCCCAAAAGATATCTCGTGAAATCTGGGTGTCCCAGTCTGCTCCAGAAAACTGAGAATTGGCAAACAAGTAGGCTTTGGCTGCCTCAAGCTGAGTGAATGCATTAATGACACGTAGGTAGTTAGCAGTCGATACATCCAACTGAACTTGACTACCACAGATAAAGGCTCCATATTGTGGAAAATCATGCAAAGAAACGGACTCCTGATTGTTGCCCATCTTCAGATAGTCCATTAACATCTGGTATCGTGGATAAGCGACAGGTCTATTATCATTGCTATCCCAGTTTGGGTGAATCCCCCAACCCTGGATAGCATGATTCTTTTCGCCTAGCTTTTCTTGGATTACCTTCATATAAGTCTCAAAACGGCCTTCGATCTCTTGGATATTCCGAGCTCGACCAAAGGCAAACTCAAGTGTTGTGTAGGAAACCTCAAACAAAATACGATCTTGACTCACCGGTTCTACAAGCTGAATCGGATTTCCATCCTGGTCCTCCTTTTCAACTTTCAGACTGAGAGCATCAACCAAAAAATGCATCAAGTCCTTGCTGACTTCAATATCTGTAGGTTGGCCTTTCTTATGAACGATCGGAAACTCCAACTCAATACCGATGTAGAGATCTGGATTTTCTTTGATATTCTTTAAATAGCGGTCTTTTAATAACTGAACTGAAGGGGACATACATACCTCTCATTCTAACTTCTCATACTAGAAAACAAATTACTCTCTATTATACCAAAAAGTCCTAGAGAAGGACCTTAGAAAATCTGTTTGCAAGCTCGCTCCCTAGATTTAAGACCAAATAACTTCCTCATTATATGAAATTTTATGATAAGACGTCAGATGTCATTGTTCAATTTTCACAGTCTCATCAACCGGTTAAGCGATTACATATGTTTTTGCATCAAATCCCTTGTATTATATTAAATATAGTGATATAATTCACATATAGACAAAAAAGAGGGCAGTTCAAATTCGACTTCACTTGAAAGCTTTTCAAGCCAAGCCCCTTTTCCTCTGCACCTCAACGACTAATCAAGGAGGATAGCTATGAAAGCTGTTGTTGTAAATCCAGAAAGCACTGGTGTTGCTATTGAAGAAAAAGTGCTCCGTCCGCTCGAAACTGGGGAAGCTCTTGTAGAAGTTGAGTACTGTGGTGTCTGCCACACTGACCTCCACGTTGCACATGGTGACTTTGGTAAAGTTCCAGGACGCGTTCTCGGTCACGAAGGTATCGGTATCGTCAAAGAAGTTGCTCCTGATGTTAAAAGCCTCAAAGTTGGCGACCGTGTCAGCGTAGCTTGGTTCTTTGAAGGCTGTGGTATGTGTGAATACTGTACAACTGGACGCGAAACTCTTTGCCGTTCCGTAAAAAATGCAGGATACTCAGTAGATGGTGGTATGGCAGAACAATGTATCGTAACTGCAGATTATGCCGTTAAGGTTCCAGAAGGTCTCGATCCAGCCCAAGCTTCTTCTATCACTTGTGCCGGTGTTACCACATACAAGGCTATCAAAGAAGCAAAAGTTGAGCCAGGTCAATGGGTTATCCTCTATGGTGCTGGAGGTCTTGGTAACTTGGCTGTTCAATACGCTAAAAAAGTGTTCAACGCTCACGTTATCGCAGTAGATATTAACAACGATAAACTTGCCCTAGCTAAAGAAGTTGGTGCAGATATCGTGATTAACGGTCTTGAAGTCGAAGATGTCCCAGGCCTTATCAAAGAAAAGACAAACGGTGGTGCTCACTCAGCTGTCGTAACAGCTGTATCAAAAGTTGCCTTTAACCAAGCAGTTGACTCTGTTCGTGCAGGCGGTCGTGTAATAGCTGTCGGTCTCCCATCTGAAATGATGGATCTTAGCATCGTCAAAACAGTTCTTGACGGTATCCAAGTCATCGGTTCTCTCGTTGGAACACGTAAAGATTTGGAAGAAGCCTTCCAATTTGGTGCTGAAGGTCTGGTTGTACCAATCGTTCAAAAACGCCCTGTCGAAGATGCCATTGCTGTCTTTGATGAAATGGCTGCTGGAACCATCCAAGGTCGTATGGTTCTAGACTTTACTCATTAAGATAAATAATAAATGCCAAAACGAGGTAGGGACAGAAAATCCCACCTCGTTTTTTTAGCAATAATACTCTTCGAAAATCAAATTCAAACCACGTCATCGTCCCCTTGCCGTACTCAAGTACATCTTGCGGCTAGCTTCCTAGTTTGCTCTTTGATTTTCATTGAGTATAACATTTTGATACGACAACTAATTGGACTTGGGGCATTTTTTAGACGCCCAAGAGCACTAGTGAAGAAAACGTCATTTTTCTAGACAAATTCTACAAACAGCGGATTGTTGAAACATCAGGGACCGGGACTAGAAAGTCGTGAGTTAATTCATTGACCTCTGCCCACCCATTTTTTATATTAAATTTTTTTACCATTTTATAGACGATTTCACAAAAAAGTTTATATATCAATATCTGTAAAGATAGAGCTTTGGGATTTTTTTCACTCTTTATTATAATTAGTTGCTTTTTTTCTGAAAACGATTTATACTTAAGGAGTCTTAAAGTTTTCTTAAACTAAGAGTCAAACATTTTATAAGGAGGAATGACAATAATGAGTATCGGAATCATTATTGCGAGCCACGGTGAATTTGCCGCGGGTATTCATCAGTCAGGATCTATGATCTTTGGTGAACAAGAAAAGGTTCAAGTTGTAACCTTTATGCCAAACGAAGGTCCAGATGATTTATACGCCAAGTTCAACAATGCTGTGGCTGCATTTGACGCAGAAGATGAGGTTCTAGTCTTGGCTGACCTTTGGAGTGGGTCTCCATTTAACCAAGCTAGCCGCGTAATGGGAGAAAACCCTGAGCGTAAATTTGCCATCATCACAGGACTTAACTTACCGATGTTAATCCAAGCATATACAGAGCGCCTCATGGACGCTAATGCCGGAGTGGCTAAAGTTGCTGCGAACATCATTAAAGAAGCCAAAGATGGCATCAAGGCTCTTCCAGAAGAACTAAATCCAGCTGAGGAAGTTGCTACTGCTGCAACTGCTCCAGTTGCCCAAGCCGCTATTCCAGAAGGAACAGTTATCGGAGACGGTAAATTGAAAATCAATCTTGCACGTCTTGACACTCGTCTCCTTCACGGACAAGTAGCAACTGCTTGGACACCAGATTCAAAAGCTAACCGTATCATCGTTGCTTCAGATAACGTTGCTAAAGATGACCTTCGTAAAGAATTGATCAAACAAGCAGCTCCAAACGGAGTGAAGGCTAACGTTGTTCCAATCCAAAAATTGATTGAAGTTGCAAAAGACCCTCGTTTTGGTGAAACACACGCCCTTATCTTATTTGAAACACCTCAAGATGCACTTCGTGCTATCGAAGGCGGTGTGCCAATCAAGACTCTTAACGTTGGATCAATGGCTCACTCAACCGGTAAAACAATGGTCAACAACGTATTGTCAATGGACAAAGAAGACGTTGCTACATTTGAAAAAATGCGTGACCTTGGTGTTGAATTTGACGTACGTAAAGTACCAAACGACACTAAAAAAGATTTGTTTGACTTGATTAGCAAAGCTAACGTTCAATAATTTACATTAAATAGAAAAGGAATAAAACCATGTCAGATATTTCAATCATTTCTGCTATCTTGGTTGTAGTTGTTGCCTTCTTCGCAGGTCTTGAAGGTATCCTCGACCAATTCCAATTTCATCAACCAATCGTCGCATGTACCCTCATCGGTCTTGTAACTGGTAACCTCGAAGCAGGGGTTATGCTTGGTGGATCACTTCAAATGATCGCTCTTGGTTGGGCAAACATCGGAGCTGCCGTAGCTCCTGACGCGGCTCTTGCCTCTGTTGCAGCTGCAATCATCATGATTAAGGGTGGTAACTTTACTACTGAAGGTATCGCAGTCGCAACTGCAACTGCAATCCCTCTTGCCGTAGCTGGACTTTTCTTGACTATGATCGTTCGTACAATCTCAGTTGGTTTGGTTCATACTGCAGATGCTGCTGCTAAAGAAGGAAACATTGCAGCTGTTGAACGCGCTCACTACTTTGCCCTTGCTCTTCAAGGTCTACGTATTGCTATCCCAGCTGCACTCTTGCTTGCAATGCCAACTGAAGCCGTTCAAAGCGTATTGAACCTTATGCCAGAATGGCTTAAAGGTGGTATGGCTGTCGGTGGTGCTATGGTTGTTGCCGTTGGTTACGCTTTGGTTATCAACATGATGGCTACTCGTGAAGTATGGCCATTCTTCGCAATCGGTTTTGCTCTTGCAGCAATCTCTCAATTGACTTTGATTGCCCTTGGTGTCATCGGTGTTGCCCTTGCCTTCATCTACCTCAACCTTTCTAAACAAGGTGGAAACGGTGGTGGAGGAGCTGCAACTTCTAACGATCCAATCGGTGATATCCTAGAAGACTACTAGAAAGGGGAACAATCATGGCTGAAAAAATTCAATTATCAAAATCAGATCGACAAAAAGTTTGGTGGCGTTCACAATTCCTTCAAGGTTCTTGGAACTACGAACGTATGCAAAACTTGGGTTGGGCTTACTCTTTGATCCCAGCTATCAAGAAACTTTACACTAAAAAAGAAGACCAAGCTGCTGCTCTTGAGCGCCATCTTGAGTTCTTCAACACTCACCCATACGTAGCTGCTCCAATCATGGGGGTTACTCTTGCACTTGAAGAAGAACGCGCAAATGGTACTGATATCGATGACGCTGCTATCCAAGGTGTTAAGATCGGTATGATGGGGCCTCTTGCTGGTATCGGTGACCCAGTTTTCTGGTTTACAGTACGTCCGATCCTTGGTGCCCTTGGTGCATCACTTGCTGCAACTGGTAATATCGTTGGACCACTTCTCTTCTTCTTTGGATGGAATGCAATCCGTATGTCTTTCCTATGGTATACACAAGAGTTTGGTTACAAGGCTGGATCTGAAATCACTAAAGACATGTCAGGTGGTATCTTGAAAGACATCACTAAAGGAGCTTCAATCCTTGGTATGTTCATCCTTGCCGTTCTGGTACAACGTTGGGTATCCATCAACTTCACTATCAACCTTCCAGGTAAACAATTGTCAGAAGGTGCCTACATCGTCTTCCCAGAAGGTCCTGTTACAGGTGGAGAATTGAAGGGTATTCTTGGTCAAGCACTTAGCGGATTGAGCTTGGATAGCGTTCAACCTCAAAGCCTTCAAGCTCAGTTGAACTCATTGATTCCAGGATTGATGGGACTTCTCCTTACTTTCCTTTGCATGTGGTTGCTTAAGAAAAAAGTATCTCCAATCACAATCATCCTTGCCCTCTTTGCAGTTGGTATCGCAGCTCGTTTCTTCGGTATTATGTAATCTAGGTGAGAATATACAAACAAAAAAAGAATCAGGTTTATCACCTGATTCTTTTGGCTCTTTGTCAAATAGTGTTGATGAAGAACCTAATGAAAAAAGAATCCAACAAAAATTGGACTACCTGTCTCCGGTTGGATACCGAAGACGGTAGCCCTAGGGTGTTTTTATTAAATTCTCACTTTTTGGGGTCAGTCCCTAAGCCTGATAGTAATTTTTTGTTCATACTATTCCCCTTTAGTCATTTACTACTTTAAGTTGCATTGCTTTAGCTACTTCTTCTGCCTTTGATCCCTTAGGTGTATGGATTTCTACATCTGGGTTACAGTTATCCACAAAATAGAAGTATTCTGTAATTTCTGTTACACTTGCTGGAATTGTAATAGATTTAATTGATGATGTCCCCCAGAATACTAATGTTCCAATACTCTTTGTTCCTTCTGGGAATACAACTGATTCTAATGAACTGTCAGAGTTGAAAACATCATCTTCTACTGTTTCTATTGACTTACCAAAGTGGACATACTTTAACTTATTGTCAATCGTAAACGCACCTTTTCCAATATATCGTACTGTATCTGGTAAAACGATTGCCTCACAATGTTTCAAGTTCGCAAGACCACGTTCTCCAATTGCGATAACAGGTTTACCTTTAATTTCCTTTGGTACACGAACAACCTTATCGTCAGAAGTACAACTATAGATGACATAACCTTCTTCCTATAAATATACGCATGTTAATATATTAATATCTTTAAGGATTTATAACTATAGTTCCTTAATTTTCCCAGTAAAAAAACGAAAGGCACCACAAGTTATTTATGTGTTTTCTTTAAACGATTCATGTACTTCTGTCGCAACTTCTCACCCGCCTTTAATTGCGGTTGCGATAGATTGAGGACCTAAATATGCATCCCCTGTTATTAGTTCATTTCTATTGTATTCTGATGTTGACCGAAAGTCAAATTTTTACCTTTCATCTAGAACACTAAAGTCTACTTTTGTTCAATTGCTGCAACGACAAGGTCACATGGAATAATATGTTCACTACCTGCCACTTCATGCGTTGATCTTCTTCCACTTTCATCTGATTCACCAAGTTCCATTGTAATAACCTTTACACCAGTTACTTTCCCACTCTCATCACGCAATACTTCTTTAATATTCTCTAAGAAATGGAATGTAACACCTTCATTGTGTGCATCTTTGATTTGTAGTGTAGCTTCTAGTATATTGTTCATATGGTCATCATCCTTTTGTTTTAGGTTTCAGCGCTTTTAATATAATGGATGTTGGCCTTTTTGTATACACTAAAATAGGGTTGGTGGAAAATTTCCATCAACCCTAAAAATTATAGAACCGTTCTTTTTATATCTCATTTATTCAGCCAAGGCACCCATTGGATCCCATGGTGCAAGGACGATTGGTTCTGCTTCATAGGCAGCTTGTTCTTCTGCTGTTAGTAATTCTTTACGAACAACGATTTGGTAAGTGTATTCGTCCATCCAGGCATCTGAGGCAACAAAGTAACCATCTGTCCCAACCTTGTCTCCCCAAGAGTTTTCAACTTTCCACTTGATTGATTTACCATTTTCATCCAAATCAACACCTGTCAAGACCATGGCGTGAGTCATCAAGCTTTCGCTGTAGTCCAAACGTCCTGCCTTGTCTTGAGTGAGTTGAATGTCCATGCTTGATTCAAAGTCATAGACATCTGTCGCAAGGATTCCGGCTTTACGGTTGCTGAGCTGGCCAACATCTGAACCAAACCAAACAGTTTCTCCTGTCTGCATTTGGGCAATCGCCAATTCTTTCAAGCGTTCCATCGGTACGTTAATGTAACGAACTGCACGGCTACCAACCACATTTCCCAACATCTCAACTGTATAAGATTTACCGTAAGGTTTATCAGCAGTTGGAGCATTGATCACAGAAACATAGTCTTCTAGTGGAAGGTCAACGTATTTCTTGTAAAATTCTTGTGGAGTGATGCCTTTTTCGCTTTGGTAGTTGTTGTCCTTATCACGATAAGCAAAGTCAAATTTACGTGGTGGAAGACCTAGTGACATAGCAAGGAAGTTAAAGATTTCTTGCAAGAGGTCTTCTTTCTTAGCTTGAACAGTCGCTTGGTCTGCACCAGAAGCGAGCAAGTCACGCAAGATTTGAGCATCTTGACGAAGCAATTTGTTAAGAATTGCATTGAGCTCACGGCTGTTGCTAGATGAAACTGACTCAGGATAAACAGACTTGGGAACGACACCGTATTTCTCAAAGAGGGAAACCACCATATCCCACTGTCCACCGTCTTGTTGAGGGGTTTGAAGTAGGAAGCTAACCTTGCGGCTTGTCAATTCTTGGTCTGCAGTCGCAATGACTTGCTCCAAGAACCAGTTTGATTTTTCATACTTGTCCCAGAAGAAGGTGTGGGCTTGTGACAATTCAAAGTTTTCAAGTTTGTATTGAGAGATGAGTTTGTGACGGAAAGTGTTGAGGGCCGCAAACATCCAGCAACGACCAGAAGCCTTCTGGTTAGTGACCTTGTCCTTTGTCAAATCAAGTGAGAAAACAGGTGTGTTATCTACATGGCTTTGACGACGCTCAAGGGCTGAAAAAATTCCATTGTGGCTGGCAGCATTTTCGATAGCTTGGTATTTGACATTTGCTTCATAATTAGCAAATAATTTATCTGTAAATGATTCTTGAATCGCGTTCATAAAATCCTCCTTTTATTCTACAGTCTATTATAACTCTTTTCACAAAGGAAGCAACCAAAAACTGAAAAAGGTAAGGATATTTTCCTCACCTTTTTCAAAGATTACACAGTTTACCCAACACTTTCGAGCAAACCTTCTAATTCCTCTTTGGTCAAGCGACGCCATTCCCCACGCTTCAGATTTTCATCCAAGGTCAAAGTTCCCATGGTCAGACGTTGCAAGTCCACGACTTCCTTACCGCAGTATGCCACCATACGCTTGACCTGATGAAACTTCCCTTCTGCAATGGTCACACGGATTTGGCTTTGATTCTTTTCTGTATCTATGGTTACAAGCTCCAGTCTAGCAGGTTGGCAGGTAAAGTCTTTCAGCGGAATCCCCTGAGCAAATTTCTCTACATCCTCTTGGGTCATGATTCCCTTGATCTGTGCCAGATAAGTCTTATCCACATGACGTTTAGGAGAAAGAAGAGCATGAGCTAACTTGCCATCATTGGTCAAGAGTAAGAGTCCATGCGTATCAATGTCCAAACGCCCCACTGGGAAAACTTCCTTTGAACGAGCTAAATCATCCAACAAATCCAAAACAGTCTTGTGTTTAGGATCTTCAGTTGCTGAAATAACACCCTGGGGCTTGTTCATCATATAGTAAACAAACTCCTCGTAGTCTAACTTTTGCCCATCAAAACAAATCTCGTCTGTGTCTTCATTGACTTGCAGCTTGGCAGATTTTTCCTTTTTGCCATTGACCGTCACGCGCCCAGCCTTTAGAAAGTTTTTGACCTCTGTCCGACTTCCTACGGCGCAGGCAACCAAATATTTATCTAATCTCATAAAGATATTATACCATGAAAAATCTTAATCTTATACTCTTCGAAAATCAAATTCAAACCACGTCATCGTCCCCTTGCCGTACTCAAGTACATCTTGCGGCTAGCTTCCTAGTTTGCTCTTTGATTTTCATTGAGTATTAGTACAAAAACAAGCCGCCTGATTGGGCGACTTTATTTTATAGGGAGATTATTATGAAAAATTTTTAGGAGTTAAAGTTAAGGTCTTCTTAACTTATGCTTATAGTATAAGCTAGATTCCTAAAAGTTTTCTTAAAATTTTCTCCTCAAACTTAAATTTCTGTAAATCTTCACTGTTAAAGTCAAGCATTGTCTCTTTAAAAAATATAGATCATGAAAATGTTAAGGCCATAAAGAGGAGTAGCATCACAAATAAGGCTAAGCTAACGAGCAAAGTTAGAACTTTAACAAGCGTATTGCTTTGCCAATAGCTGGGCTTTCCGATATTACTAGTTGCATCCATAGAAAAAATTTGAGTTTGTCTTGGTTGAATGGTCACAAGGATGATTAAGGCAATAGCTAAAATAATGGTTAAAATTATCAATAATTCAGTCATTTAACTACCTCAAAAGTCCTATTAAAGTAAACAGCAAACCTATCAAAATAATCAATCCCAACAAGAAAGAGAATGTTTTACTGATTTTTTCACCACGTGTAGATTTTTCTTTTTTGATGGGTTCTTGTTTCATCTCTTCCATACGACCTTCAACATCCTGATAAAATAGATCTTTTTTAGTCATGGCTTTCTCCTAAAATGGTTTCCATCCGCTCCTGATACATGATTGGATCCACATAATTGGCATGGTAACCTTGGTCTCCCAGAGCTCGTCCCATTTCTTTGACATGAGAAAGAGCTAACTCAATGGTGTGAATCATGTCGTCAACTGCTTCCTTAGCGAAAATATGATTTGGGGCAATATAGCGACGATTATGGGCTGTTTCCTCAAAAGCTAGGACCAGTTGGTTGTGTTCAAAAGCCTGACGAACAGCTTGAAGTAGTTCGTTACCATAGTTGATGTCCAAGTAGATATCTGATAACTGGTAAAGCTCCTGAATCTTTTGGGGACTGGCATTTTGATAGAGTACGACATTGGGATAGCGGAGCATATCCAGTAACTTGGATGACATCTCTGTCACTGCTGCTATTCGGAAAGTAACCCTTGGTAAACTTTCCACCAGTTTTTCGACTTGCTCTAGTTGGTCCGAATTGGTTACAATCAAGGCATCAGGACGAACAAAATTATCACGCTTAAAGTTATAATGATAGCCTAGGTGATTAAACTTATGATGGAATTTTTCATCCGTCAATTGCAAAGCACGTTCATAAGTCGCATAATCTGGAATGATAACGGTCTTAGCTCGAAGCTGGTCATTCTCTAAGATCAGTTGCATATTTCCTGGTATATCATTATGTAATGGTTCTTGCCAAACTAGAATATCCTGACCCGATTTGTCTGGGAAATGGAAGGAAGTCAAAAACGATGTAGATAGAGTATTAAAGAGAATGTGGTCAAGATTCACTTTCAAACCTTGTAAGAAGTCTATGATAAAGGCCACTCGACCAGAAAAATGGCGCAATCCTTGACCTTCCAAGGTCAGCAGAATATCACCTGTGACATGGTTTTCCAAAATAACTTCTTTTTGATCTACATTCCGATAAGAAGTCATGATAGCTTGGCCAGAAGCATCAAAGGTCGTCTTAGCAAAGCAAGCTCCAAAACGATTATAGTGATCCACTTGGAAGATGCGACCTGCTGGTGTTTTCCATTCGACTTTTTTCACCAAACGAGCCTGTAAGCCATCTGCAAAATGAATCACTGCTCGTTCTTGATTAAGGTCATTGATGGTTCCAAATTGATTATTCCCAGCAATCTCCCAAAAGTCTGGTACAGGAACTTGGTTAAAGTACAAGGGTTTACCGCTGTCATAACCCAAATAATAGGTGAAAGGTGAGACAACTCCAGCTGGCAAAAATCCATCGGGTTCAATAACCACAGCCAAATCAGACAGGCCTGCTTCAGTCAGACTATAGTGCAAATCTTGGCTTTCTTGATTGTATACATCAAATAACTGAATCATCCACTACCTCCTTGATTGTATTTTCCCATTTGTTCAAAATCTCTTGAGTCAAGAATTTCTCAGCAATCTGGTAAGATTTTTCTCTCATGCCTTCCAAATGATTCTCCAAATACAGTTGGCAGATTTTTTCTGCATAAGCTTTCTTGATTTCATCTTCGACATGGTCAGATGAGCTTGGAATCAAGTAACCATTTTCACCATCTTCGATGAAGGTTTGATTTCCATAAGGAACATCAAAACCAATCAATGGCAGGCCTGATCCAATTGCTTCCATGAGTGTCAACCCAAAGCCTTCACTGGTAGAAGCGGTTAGATAAACTTCATACTGTGAATAGATTTGGGAAAGTTCTGCATGGCCCTTGAGTTTAATATACTCTTCTGCCTGACCTGCAGCGATAATCTCATGAAGACGTCCTTCTTCGCCACCACTACCGTAGATATCAAAGGTTAATTCTGGCAATTCCTTATGAGCTTCAATCACAGCCTTGACAAGCCAATCAATATGTTTTTCCTTGGCTAGACGCGAAGCTGTAATGAGAGAAAATGGTTTACGACTCTTTTGTGGTTTTGTTAATTGGTCAACACTTCCAACTGGAATGGTCACAATCTTAGGAGCGTGCGAGGTATAGTGAGCAAACTGTTGCTCTAGAACTTCCTTTTGACGATCCGTTGAAACGATAAAGAGATCGACCTTATCTGCATTGGTAAACTGGTAGTCATAATAGTTGTTCCAAAGGATATAATCATCATTGGTCGCATTTTCACTATAGTGCTCAGCGTGAACGACAACAGCAAGGTGAGCTGCACGCGCTTCTTCAAAGACCACCTGACCAATCCCTGTTTCACGGTCTAAAATCACTAGATCTGATTTACTTAACCCAAGTGTCTGCATGAAATAACGGATCAAGGCAGGCTTCCCGTATAAGATTCGATCCTTAAAACGGTAGACTTCCTCGGTCCCTTGATTCATGAACATCTCATAAGCTGGAGTCCCATCTTCATTGTAGAAGGTTCTTTGGTAGAGTGTCGCTACATTATCTTTAGGAGCAAAATACTCTGTGCAGTAGCGTGTATATGAGAAGTAATCCTTGCGGATCAATTTACCAGCATACACATACTCCACATGTTGGACAAAATCTTTTTCCTCATCTACCAAATAACAAGTGATAAACTTGTCTTCATCTGAGAAGAAGATTCGTTCAATTCTCCCATTTCTTTCACGACGGCTTTCTACACCTTCAAAGTAAGCCAAAACATCATCTACCGTCACACTGGTCGGTGCAATCTTGATGTCTGTGAAATGAGTGTAGAGCCAGATAACCTGATCATCATCAAAACCGATATTTGCGGTTAGGTGCTGGATATTATCTCCCAAAATCATATCTGTAAAGATAAACTTCGACAGCAGATTCAGGCTGCGGAAAATTCCCGCACGATAAGCCTGGGCATATTCAACACCACTGCTGGCCCAACCAATTCCTAAATTTATATTGTAAATTGTCATATTGTCCCCTTTTTATGGAAAATAAGCCATAATTTCCCCATCAGGTGAAATGTCTACTCGACTCAATAAAAGATTTCGAACCATATCCTTCTTGACTTGCCTTTTCATTTCTTCGAATCCATGATAGGCTTCTTGGTAATACTCGACAATAGGATTCTTTTGAGCAGCTGACTGCCCACCAATCGCTAGACTCAGTTGTTGCAGGTAGTCCACCTGTTCTACCCAGTTATCATCTATGGCCTTTAACAAGGCTAAACGCTGAAAATCTGAAAAGAAGTCATGAGTTTCCAGAAGCGTTCGTTTCTCTTGTAGACTTTTTTGGATGGTTGTCTCTAAAACTCGTCTAATGGCTTCCTTATCTGTCATATCCAACTCGCGAGGAACTGCATGATAAAGAAAACTGATATTTTTAACGATAAAATGATAGAGTTCCTCTCTACTTTCAAATACTTCTTCTGACAAGCTTTTTTTTATGAATTCATCTAGTACATCCACAACAAAACCATCTAGATCCTCGGTACCATCAATCAAACGGTTTCTTTGACTATAAACCATCTCTCTTTGGATATTCATACTCTCAGCATACTCTAAGGTTTGCCTTCTTGATGATCTAGCAGCGCTATCGCTTGCCTTCTGCGCTTTTTCTACTAATTTTCGATAGCGTCTTCCTTCTAAAAGTTCTGGGCTTATCTGTTTATTTACGGTATAGTCCTTATACATCTTATGGACCCAAGAAGGTCCATACTTCTTGATCACATCATCTTCCAGTGAGACAAAAAATTTCGACAAGCCAGGATCTCCCTGTCGACCAGAACGTCCTCTAATCTGTAAGTCAATACGTTTACTATCCATCCGTTCTGTACCAATGACAACTAGACCACCCAGTTCAGCAACTCCTGGACCAAGCTTAATATCAGTCCCACGACCAGCCATAGAAGTCGCAACTGTCACGGCTCCCATACGACCTGACTCTGCAATCATCTGAGCTTCACGCGCTGCATTATGGGCATTTAAAACGTTATGAGCAATTCCTTCACGTAATAATAGAGAGGAGTAGAGTTCCGACATTTCTACTGATCCAACAAAAATCAATAAAGGATTACCTTTTTCATGATAATATTTAATCTCAGCAAGCGATGCATACACTTTCTCAGGTAGGGTAACATAGAGATTGTCTGGATAATCAATTCGCTGATTCGGACGATTTGTAGGAATTCGAATGACTGACATCCCATAAGTTTCTAAAAACTCTTTCTCTGCAACTTTTCCTGTCCCAGTCATCCCAGAGATTTTTTTAAACTTCTTAAATAAGCTTTGGTAGGTAATGGAGGCCATCGCCCGTGTTTCTTCAGACAAGGGAACATGCTCTTTTGCCTCAATAGCTTGGTGTAAACCACCCTGTAATTTGGTCATTTCTAATAAACGACCTGTACTTTGATCTAGCAGCACTAGCTCTTCGTCTTTCTCGCCCTTACGAATAATATAATCTTTATCCCTTTTAAACATGGTATGAGCTCGTAAAGCAAAGGTCAGATGTCTTGCTAGTACTCCATGTTCTTCAGAATAGAGGTTATCAATACCTAAAAAACTCTCCGCAGTTCTGGCACCCTTAGTAGTGAGCCAGACTTCTTTTTTCTCTTCTTTAAAAATATAATCTTGGCCCTCAACTAGAGTTGTCATCAAGGTGTCAATAATTCCATAAAAATTGGATTGAACCCTAGGCGAACCTGAAATGACCAAGGGAGTTTGAGCACTATCCAGCAAGACTGAATCTACCTCATCTACGATAACAAAGTTAAATTCGGGCATGTACTTTTTATCTTCACTAGAGGCTAGATTATCAATCAAGTAGTCAAAACCAAGACCACTATTGGTAGTATAAACAATATCCGCACTATAAATTTCCCGCTTATCTTCAGGCGTTAACTCTTCATCATCGTCTTCAGAAAAGGGAATGTGAATGGTCAAACCTAAAAACTCATAGACTTGTCCCATCTCCTCTGCATCACGCTTGGCAAGATAGTCGTTGGTTGTCACCAGCATAACACCTTGCCCTGATAAAGCATTGAGATAGACTGGCATCGTAGCGGTCAAGGTTTTACCTTCACCAGTATTCATTTCCGAAACATTCCCTTGGTGGATAACAATCCCACCCATGACCTGTACATCATAGGGAAACATCCCTAAGATTCGTTTATCAGCCTCTCTGACAACTGCAAAAGCTTCCACTAAAAGATCGTCTAAGCTTTCTCCAGCAGCAATTCTATCTTTAAATTCTTGAGTTTTACCTGCTAATTCATTATCTGTTAGCGAGGCCATCTCTTCTTTTTTTAGATTGATTTGATGCAAGATTTTGTTCACCTTGCTCAATTGTCTATTCTTGTTCCACATCTTGCTCAGAATCGTCCTCTTCTATTGAAAATGAATGAAAGTCAACTGCTTGAAATCCTGCACTCAACAGCTGTACTCTGTAATGATAGGCTTCTTCTGGATAAGTAAAGGTGAAATCCAAGTCTTTTTCAATCACTTGACCAACCTGCTTATCATAACGATCCATAAAGATGAGCCTAAAGTATAAACCATTTTGAGGTTGCACAGTCATCCGACTAGACAAACGGTAACGATATCCCCTTTTTAAAAGAGGTAAGGTTGGGGTTAAGCGATTTCCTTGAAAGTTAAAACTTGAAGTCCACTCATGAATCATAGTACCAGAATTCACCATAGCATTTTCCAGATAAACATGATCTCTTGAATGATAGAGGACAATAGAACCATACAAAAATGTATTTTGCCTCATATCACCTAAACTGGCTCCCTTAAATTCTCCCCAATATATTTCTTTATTCCGTTTGATCATCATTAAAACTTTCTCCCAAAATCCTGCTCTAAAATCATCTTATAAAAATTCTTGAGCCAAATTATAGTCGTATCATTATCATCGTTATGGCGGCCTGAGGTCCCCTTGACCATAATACGAGCTCCCGTATGATAAAGGGCAGCTACTAAGTCATCATAGGCACGTGGATCATAGTCTTCCTCTTTCATATAAGAGAGGCCAAAGATTGTTTGACTAAAATCTGCCTGTTTAAAAGGGGTCCAAAAACGATCATCTAAGGCTCTCATAGCATCTAAGCTAGCATCTCCCTTAGAATGATGGCGTAAGATATCAAAGGCGGTTGGGAAAAGTCCAGGTGCCTCAAGTCTGCCTCTCTCTGCTATCAAGCCCAAATTTGTCAAGGGTTTTGAAACAATCACAGCTTTAGGTTCAAAGAAAGAGCTGTAATACATAGCACCATAGGTCCCCATGGATATACCCGAAAGGATAAGTTCCTTATTTGAGAATCCTAACAAATCCAGATGTTCTCGAATGACATTTCGAACGCCATTCTCAAGATAGTCATCACCCAAGTAAAAAGCTCCTCCATCAATTCGAGGATCTTGAAAGAGAAGGAAAGGCGCTCCAAAGGATCTTATCATTCCAAAACCCTCAAATCCTTCGGCTCGACGATAACCAGAGAAGTAGATATTCAATGGAGGTTTAAAGTCTCCTGGATAGAAAAAGTAATTGATCTCCTCACGCTTGTCATTATGGATGATGCCTCCACCAAGAACATATTTACCAAACTGGTAGCGCGTTAAACGCTGGTGAAGAGCTCCTATTTTCAAATGTCCTGCTCCTCTAGCTTCTAAAGAAACACTGATAAATGAAGAAAAATCATCATCCAGTACCAAGGCTGACTGCATATCTTCAACTGTGAAAACTCGCTCTTTGACAAAATTAGCAGTAGATCCATCTTGAATATTTCGAACGATCAGGCGAATATCACAAGTCCAATCTTTCTCATATTCGAGCCAGAGTTCAACTGGGTTAAATTCGCTAGCTCGGATATTATACTTCCAGCTGATTAAGGGGCGGAAGTCGTCGCCGTACTTTCCTAGGAGTTCTAGATTTTCATAACCGTTATATCGAACCTTCCCCGTAAAAGCAGGATTGACAATCATATCAATTGAAACTAACTTATCCCCATACTGCCCTCTAAACAGGGCCTTAGATAGGAGTCTCAAAAGTTCTGCTGGATTTGAAAAATCTGTTGCTTGAGCGCAAGTTTTTTTCAAAAAATCTTGAACATCTTTTGATTGAGGCTCAGCTGTATCAGGGTAGAAAATCGTATAAGGAGTGATCTTTCTCATCAACGGAATCAAATCCGATAAGTGCTCAGGATTTTCAACCAAAACAGCTGAAAAAGTTCTTAAGCCTTCCATTTTCATGACCTTCTTTATGGCAGTCGTTGATCTCGGCCAAAAGAAGTGCCACTCCATATTTTCAGGAAGCTCATAGTCATGGCTCCAGTTTCTGCTACCTATCTGCAAAATCTGTAATTTATTGCTCACTTTTTGCCTCCTCTAACCATTTTTCCCACTTATCTACAAATTGATCACCTGTATTTTGTCGAATCTTATCAATTGAGTAAATCAAGGCTTGATTCCAATGTTTCAGGGTATCTAAAAAGTAGTGCCCAGCTTTACTAAACTCTGATAAATCTGATAGAATATAACCATTTTGTAAGTGAGACACATATTCTGACTCTTGTAAGTTGATTTGAGGAATTCCTGCACTAATCCCTGCAATCTGTGTGTAAATATTAGCGACTGGATTCAAATCAACAATTAAACGAGTATATTCTAACTCCCGAATTAAGCCCATCTCATCATTTAGATTGATAATCTTAAAGCGATAATCATCTCTGGTATTTTCCTCTAATGTATTTTCCGCATCAGATACCACAGTATCCTTTAACAGATCCCTTGGGTTAAGACGTTCCATAATCAGCGAATCGAGTTGCTTCTGCAAAGCTTCTATTTGATAACCTTCTGCATTAAATACTGCAAAAACAACCTCGGTCAAGGGATTTTCCGAAACAAAATGCAAAATTTCATACAAGACTTCTGGATCTTGTTGCATCTGTATATCCAATTGGACATAAATTTTTGATTCCTTTAATCGTTGACTAAGTCCCAGCTTCAAGCGCGTATCAAAAGATGGTAAATGGTGCATTTTAGAAGCAAATTGTGGATAAACCTCTTGTAATCGCTCAAGAAAATCTTTCCGATCACTAATCAAAAATCTAGACTGTTCTACTAGCTGACGATGCTCCTGCAAATCATCTGCTTGATTTCTTTCAATAAAGAAACTTATAATTTTTGGAGCTTCTTTTGGTAATTTTTTTAACAATTGATCTTGAAACTTGGTATTAGCTGCCAAAACAAATGAATCTCCAACTTGATAGTCTTGATTTAAAAATGTTGTTAAGAATTCCCAAATGACTTCATCTATACTGTCATAAACTAATTTTCCAAAACGATAGCTTACTGCTGGATTGATCTTTACAATTGGCTCTTCTCCCTGCAAATTTTCCCTCAGTTGCCACTGTCCTTTTGCATTGTAATAATAACGAGTAGCTGGTCTTTGATCCCTATACTCTACAAGACTTGATAAAAAGCCTCGATCATCAAAATAGCAAATAAAATCAACTTGGTCATCCTTAAAATACGTGATGTAGCTGATAAAGCCTTCTGAACCATATTCAATATGAGCATAGAGTTCCCCTTGTTGCTTAACTACAACTACAAACGGAGTATAGATAAAGTCACAGTCTTCATCCCATGTCAAGTCTTTTAACTGTAAGGGATGCATCTCCTCAGCTTCAATATTTTGAATAGCATCAAAAACGGAGAAAACATCCGACTCCAACAAATCTTGTCTGTGTAACAAGTAGCGTAGATGAGGATGATAAGTCAACCATAGCA
Source organism: Streptococcus sp. HMSC071D03 (assembly GCF_001812125.1). Lineage (NCBI taxonomy): Bacteria > Bacillati > Bacillota > Bacilli > Lactobacillales > Streptococcaceae > Streptococcus > Streptococcus sp. HMSC071D03. Next base: position 11,197 of record NZ_KV807802.1, on the reverse strand, counting down.
TCTTAGATTCTAATTCTTGACGTTTAAAAATCCGAATTTGGTGTAATATATCATCAAATTCTAGGCGATAAGGAGTCCTATACCAAGGCACAATATTGGCTTGCCAAGATGGATTGTTGCGCTCCAAAAAAGGAATGAAATAATACATAGCTTCTCCTCACAATTATGAATCGATTTCTAAGAGTGGTCGATAATTCTCGTTTAATGTCAAGGCATCGATTTCTTCCTTGATATTAAACACCATTCCATTAAAAATCAAAAATAAGCCTGAAAGCATACTTAGTTGCATATAGCGCGGATCATATAAGACAATCAACATTGGAAATCCTGCCATAAATACGATATAGATAGACCCAATGATTGCAAAACGAAATATCAATTTTCCGAGATAACGACTAGTATCTTCTCCAGGATAGATATTATAAATATATTCTCCAGATTTTTTCATTCTCTCAGCAATTTCTTCACTATTCATATTTACAAATGCAAACGCAATTCCTAATATAAATAAAACAGCAATATAAGTGAAGACCCAAATTGGCTGACCAATTGCAAAGCGGCTAATCCACTCTCCAATCCACGATTCTTTCGGCAAAACCATTTGAAGAAGCAACAAGCTATATTGTGGGATGGATACCAAGGACATGGCATACATAAAGGGCATTCCTCCAGCTGGATTCAGCAAAATATCCAAATAAGAATAACGTTTAAAGCGATTGTGGATCATAATCTTATTTACCAGAATTCGATAACGAGCTCTCTGAACTCTAACTGCAATCGCTAAAAATACCATTGAGAGCATCAAAAGAGCCACAATCAATAAGGGGCCAACTTCTAACTCCTTGATGCTTTTTAAGATGTTTTGTGGCATACTTGACACCATACTTGACATCAAGATAACTAGAGACCCTCCGACACCAAACAAAGAATTCAAATCCGATAACCAGACTAAGAAAAAGGTGCCCGCAATCAAGAGTAGAACATTCATGGTCAATACCAGTCCATAATTAACCCCTGACTGAATAGGGAGATTAAGAGTAATAGCTAATGCTTGGATTAAAGCAATAACAAACGTTAGAATCATTTTCCCACGATCTTGAATTTCAATTGGTAAATTTTGAAAACCTAGTTTCTTAGACATACTAAACATCTGCCATAAAATCATCGCCGACATCCATGGAGATAGTCCAACTGAAAATAAGGAAAGACTCCGAAGGTTGCCACCTGTCATAGCAGTAGAAAATGCTAAGAAAGCAGCAGTTCCACCCAAAAAACTCGTGTCATTAACGTTTACAAAGGGAAGGGTCAATCTACTTCCTAGAACATAAATGAACAAGAAAGAAATCGTCCACAGGACCCGTTTCACGACAACTGATGTCAATTTTATCTTCAATTTTTTCTCCTACTTATTCGATTGATGGGATATTTTGATAAACATAGCTGAATCTATAAATTAATCCTTTGCCAATAATGGCGTTCCCTCATCCTAATGGATGAGGGCAATCCATAACTATTCTATTCTAAACATCCAAAACCTGCATCACTGCATCAATCAATAGTTTTTTTGTAAAGTAGCCTTGTTTCAAGGCATAACTCACTTTATATACATTTTCAACCATTTGTTGATAAGCTTCTACTGTCGTTCCCTCTACAAGACGACTGGCTTCTTCCAAACTATCTACTACATAACCTAAGCCTTTTTCCTTTATGAAACTGGCATTTGAGAGATAGGATGGTACTACTACTGGAATTCCTGCTGCAAGATAAGTGCTAACTTTATGAGAGATATTCAAGCGATAGTAATCTGCCTCTTCAGCTGGATTTTCACTTGTTCCCCACACTAAGCCAAAGCCCCCCTCTGACAAAGCAAAAAGCAACTCTGGATCTGTTTTCCACCCTTTAAAGGAAACACTTGGATTATGATTCTCCTGATTAGACTCGGAAAAAATATCGAGTGGGGTTGAGTAAGCCCAGTTGGATAAGTGTTCAAAACGTTCTACACTACCCGCAAAAGATAGTTTTTTCTGAAAAACAGGCTGTCTCAAAGGATAGTCATGAACATGATCCCACATGCCTTGGATAATAATCTTTTGAACTGTCAATCCTTCCTGAATCAGCCGTTCTTTCATGTTTTCCGAAGGAACAACTACTAGATCTGATTGGTTGTACATCTCAATGTACTCAGGCATCAAGTAATAGTTAGATGGAAACATTAGAGGTGGAACGTCATGGATAAAGGTAATAATTTTCGTGTTTAAAATCTTACATTTCCTGATAAAGGCCTGGTCATACTCCCTACCATTCCATGTAGGAGATTGATAAACAACGATATCCCCATAACCCAGCTTAGCTAAAACGCCATCTAAACGGCTATTCAACTCGCCTTGACTATCACTATAGATATTGTAAAAGTAAAAACCAAGTTCGTGAAAGTCCAATTTTCTTGCAATTTTAACGGTTTCATTCTGGGCGATCAAAGCTGTACTCTGACCAGACATACCGTAAATATTTGTAATATTAATTTTCATTTTGAATCTCTAATTTAGTATTTTTTAAAACAAACCACTCACAGACTTAAAGTTCCTTCAAAAAATCGACCATAGCCTGAGGATTATCATGAGGAAATACTTGATCTACATGATAAGGATTGGCCACATTATCAAACGCTAAAATTGTTTTCTTAGCTTCTTGCACCCATTCTAAAACATCAGGAAATTTAAACTCATGATTGATATCCAGATAAACATCACATTCTTCAATCATTTTCCTGCACATCCACCTCATAACAGTTGGATGCAACTTAATGTTCTCATAACTGGCTAGACTTCTGAGAATTTCTCCCATATCCGTAAAAGTTAAAATATGAAGATCATACTCAGGTAAATGTTTAATGAGATAATGAATTTGTTCTAATTGCTGACTACCTGTAATGATCAATGCTTGATATTTAGCTTTTTTCACGACAAGTTCTTCTTGACTATTTATTTGAGACCACTCTAGTTGATTATATTTCCACCAAACTTCACGTAGGCGACCTACCGAATAAGTATTCCAAGGTTTATCAGCAGACAAATAATGAATAATCGCTGGTAATGGGGTCAAAGGCAATTCAAAAATAAAATATTGTCCCCGACTATCCGCCAACTGATCATATCCAATCTGAAAATTATAGGTATCATCTAATAATACATAATTTTCTCCCATCACTAGATTGAGAACTGTTTGATCAGCTTCAAGTAAGTGTTCATGTTCTCTTTCAGTAATGTTAATGAGTTCCTGCTGGATTCCCTTATCCTTCCAATATGCATTATTGATCAGTAACACTCCTGCATTAAATCTGTCTTCTAAACCATATATGATTTTTGCAGCAGCTAGAGGTTTATTGGTTAAATCAATAGAAAATAGATCTGTCAAATCACGTGTAACTACTAAGTCACAATCTAAATATAAAACAATATCTTCTGACACAAAACTCGGTATAAAATAACGAGCAAAGGTCATAAAGTTTATGTGCTGTCCAACAGGTGGTAGGCTCCAATTTCGCATATTACCTCCAAACAGCTTGATATCAACTATCTCACTATTTCGGTATGCCATTTTTTCCCTGACGGAGACAAACCACTCTTGGGGAATATCCTGATTAAAAATATAAACCTTGACATCACTATTGTGATAGCAAATAGATTTTAAGGTAGTTTCGATTTGACGAATATAACCGTAATCTCCTGCTAACACAAATACTTTTTTATTCATTCACTACTCCTTGACTATAGCTTCACGATGATAGATGCATCATAAGCCGCATCGACAACTAGCTGAATTTCTTGATCAAAATTATGCTCTGCGGTATGCTTGTGTGAGAATTTTACTTTTGAAGTTGCTCCCATCTTAAACCACTCATATTCGGAATCAATATGACCTAAATCAATCGCTTGTATGCCTTTTTTGCTTAAGTGATACGCTAAAACCTTTGCTGTAGGTCCAAGCATCAAGAATACTAGTTTACCATCTGCGTGATTTTCAATCACTTCTTGAATATCCTTAACCTTACTGTAGGCATTTCTAGAAGGGCAGATGATACGCTCAACAGACTGAGCATTGTCAAAAAGGTCATTACCAACTCCTGAACGTGAGTTTTCACCTTCGACGATCAAGATGTCTCGTTTATCCCAAAGTTTCTTTAATTTTTCAAAGTGGGCTACCGAAGCAGACTTATCTTTGAGGTCCATATAAGGGCGAGATATAAAAGTAGAACCATAGAAACTTGCTGTACAAAATCTATGATAGGCTTCTTTATAATGCTCTAAATGCTTTTGCCAAAAGTTGACAGCTTCGGGATTGTAGCGTTCCAATCCTTCAAAAACATCTGAAAGACAAACCAGCAATTCTGGAGAGCTTTCCAGTTGGATCATACTTCTAAGCTGTTCTGCCAATGTCTCATCATAGTCTTGATAAGGAATCCCATGTCCCATCATAATATCCATTTCCCCATCTCCATAACGAATGACAGAAGAATGGTGCTCCAGTATATAATCAAGACTCTGCTGGATATCCAGTACCTTTGGGTAGGATTGCAGCTTTTTTACAGGCAACTCTCCATTTTGACAGTAGGCTTCAATAGCTCGAACCATCTCCTCAGGATGTGCTTGGTCATAAAGAAACTGACCTTGTTCTCCATGGGCTACACTTTCAAATGCAAATACTGGTTTTCCTGCTTGTCGGAAACGGCCAATGATCCCATCAACTTCGGATTCAGCATTGATATCCAGTAAGAAGTCACAGCCTTCAACCAAGCTATCAATCAAAGGTGGTTGTCCTGCAATATCTGATAAGACAGAGACATTTGGGTGGGCCAGTAAAGCTGTAATACTATCCGCCACCATAACGGGAGCTGCTACATAAAACTTGACATCTGGTAAATTTTCAATCAAGTAACCCATATTTCTCAAGTCACTTGAGAAGGTATAGACTAGGGCTGAATGTTGAACCCCTGTGTATTGACTCACCTGATCTTTTGTCAGACAAGGCGTCATCTGACTCATGTCTGACCACTCTTGAGCGTTATAATACCACCAAACATCTCGATAGATGGAGCGTTCATACAATCCCCATGGTTTTCTCTCTGTCAAATAATGAATAATCGGTGGATAAGTCCCAGGTTCTGGTCGATAATCTGAGAAATGTGTGTGCAAGGTAATGCAGTTATATTTAAAGTCCAAAGCCAACCAACGGTCTTTAAATAAGAGATTCAAAATACTTTGATCATCTTGAGCAACCTTATCATGCAACTCATTAGTCATTTCAATCAGTTGTTTGCGAACTTCTTCTTGCTTCCAAAGGCGATTATTGATGAGCAAGACACCTGCGTTGAATCCATGCTCATTAAAATATACTTGAGCCCCCAGATCCTTGACTGCTGCCAAAGGATAGTCTCCTAATTCAACATCAAATAGAGGACTTAAGTCTCTTGTGACAACCAAGTCACAGTCTAGATATAAAACTTTATCTTCCTCAACAAAATCTGAGATAAAATAACGCAAAAATGTTGCATAGTGAATATTGGTCTTGTATTGGCTAATATGAGAACTATTGACACGGGCATTGACGATTTCACAGTCTAACTTCGTCAACTTACGATTGAGATTGAAAAACCATTCTGTCGGAAAATCGCTGTTAATCAGATAAAAACGAAGTCCTCGATTATGACAGCAGATGGATTTGATTGTCGTTAATACCTTATCTGCATATTGATAATTGGCCCCTAGTACAATTGCCTTCATGTCCATTTTATCTTTCTTTAACTCTTTAATTACTTCTATCATTGACTGGGGAGACTGAGACGAAACTACTGTTTTTTTCAATTGATTTTTGTTGGTCATATCAAAAGTCAATACTGGTCTGCCCGCACTGGTATAGCGATTGACGATAAAGCCCATCGGACTCCCTTTATGGATATCCAGATAGGCGTCTGACTTCTCAATCATTTCATCAATCACTGCCCCAACCATGCTAGGATAGAGATGCACATTTGGATATTTGTCCAAAGCCATTAGAATTGGCCCCATATCTGTATAGGCTCCGATATGGAATCCAACATCAGGAAGAGCTTGAGCTAGTTCTTCAATATACAGAAAATCCTGCGAATCTGTGAATGTAAATAGATTGACATTATGAAGGTCATAAACTCTCTTGATGGTAAAACGTCCTGCATAGTGGTCAGCAATCTGTTCATAACTAACATTCCTAAATGCCCACCATAAGTCTCGATAACGATAGCCCATCAAAGTGGACCATGGTTTTCGATAGGTCGTATAATGGATGATCAAAGGTTCTTTATCCAACTCAAAGTGTGAATCCCAATGGCTATAAAAAGCAATGACATCATGACCAACTTGAAGGTTAAAATGCTTATCCAACTCTAGCCAATGATTCTGGAAGACTAAATTGAAAATGGTTTGATCCCCATTGAAACCTTCTGTAGTCGTCTGCTCCAGGTAGGACATATACTCCACTGTCTTATCAAACAACAAGGAGGTAATATCTTTTTCTCTCCACTTTTGACAATCAATGACCAGCATCCCTGAGTTAAATCCATTGCCATCAGCATCCCTAACTGCCGCTACAGAGTAGTCACCCAAATCTAAGTCAAAGAGTGGACTCAAATCTCCATGCACAATAATATCACTATCTAAATAGACTACTCTATCTTCTGTAATCAGTTGTGGAATTAAGTATCGAGCATAAGCTATGGGGGAGATATGCGCTTGGGTTTTCCACTCTGGATCAATCACATCACCGATAAAAATATCCTCTACAAGACTGCCTAACCTTTCCACTTGAATCTTGACTTCATGGAACCAATCGCTAGGGATATTCTGATGTAGAATGTAAATCTTAACCTGTTGATTATAATACAAAATAGACTTTATCATCGTAAGTATTGGGGTAAGATATTGTTTATCCCCAGCAAGTATAATTGCCTTCATATGAATCCTTTTATCTCTATTTTAAAAACTAACTTAATTATTCTAAGTCTTTCAGGTAATTCTGATTATAACGGTTTACATCTTATGACTTATCTCTAATAAATATAACAGTTCTTCAATCCACCTCAATGTATCAGTTGAACTTTCCATTCCTACACTTTCTAATAAAATATATTTTGAATATTTCAAATGTTCGATAAAATTCTCTATATATTTTCCTATATTAAAATTTTTAACAGCAAGAAAAGTAATAAATTTTAACCGTTGTTCTACATCACTACGAATTTTTTCTGGTGTAAAATATCTTGCGGCATTCATATCTGTACGATAATTATAACTATCTCTATTGATATAAACAATTTTTTGAACAATTAAGTATAATTTAAACCAAAATTCCATATCTTCACAAAAACTAGTACTATTATTAAAACGAATACATCCGATACTATCCTTACGAACCAATTTACAACTTGCAAAGCCATAAGACGAATCAAAAACATTTAAATCTATCAATTCATTAATCAATTCATCATTTTTAAAAACGCGCTTTTCGTATCCTCTTTGAAAAGAATGCAGATACCAACAATTCTCTTTAGTATTAAATTGCTTATAAGTAGATACAGATATATCGGCTTTTTCTTGAACAATAATAGAATATAACACTTCTAAATAATCTGGTTCTACCCAATCATCAGAGTCAACAAAAGTAATGTACACCCCCTCCGAACGTTCAATTCCTAAGTTTCGAGCTGATGATACCCCACCATTTTCTTTCTCAAAATAGCGAAAACGAGAATCTTTAGCTACATATTCTCTACAAATCTCTGCCGAATTGTCTGGAGATCCATCATTGATTAATAAACACTCAAAATTTTTATAGGTTTGATTTTGAATGCTATCTAAACACATTCTCAAGTAGTTCTCAACATTATAGATGGGAACTATAACACTAATCAATTCATTTTCCATTCAATTCTTCCCCTAAAAATTTCCGAATAGCTTCTACCATCTTGTCTGGTTCAGCTGATGAAAATACGCGACTTCTTCCACTTGAATCATGACTGGTATTGTCAAAGGTAAAAATCGGTTTATCTCGTTTCTGAACTTCCTCGATAATATTGGCAATCTCACCTTCGTGATTGATATCTAGGTAAAAGTCCATCTTATCCAACGTTTCTTTCATGTTAAAAGGGTTAAAATTTGGAAAAAGTGACAGATTCAGATGTGATTGAAAGTCAACGACAAAGGGAGCAAAGTTTGTATGCGCCAAGATCGTAAAGTGGACTTCTGGAAGTTCAGATAGAAGATATTCCAAGGACTCCATTGCAGCACTATTTGTAAAAATACAAGTATGATATAAGGGAGCTCCCACTAATTCGTTAAAAGAGCGCTTAGTAATATCTGAACTTAATAATACATCGTTCCAGTTCAAGCCATAATAGAACCACCATAATTTACGAAAACGTGTCAGGGTCATATGAGTCCATGGTTTAGATTCTGAGGTATAGTGGATAATCTTTGGTTCGTAATTTCCGTAATAGTCAGATTGGTACCACTCCTTATTCCCACTTAAATGGAGAAATTGATCCAAACCAACCATAAAATTGTACTCTTTATCCAAATGTAGCCACTGATCACCGAAATACATGTTGAGAACACCTTGATCCCCATAGACATGTTCATGGTGTTGAGCTGTCAACTCTAGTAGACTTTGTGTTGAATTTTTTGCTCGCCATTTTTTTGCATCAATCAACATCACACCTGAATTAAAAGTTGTTAACCAACCTTCGTGATTAAAATCTTGAACAGCTGCGATAGCATAGCCTTGTAAATCTAAGGTGAATAAGTCATCTAATTTTGCATTGACAATCGTATCCGAGTCTAGATAGAGAACCCTGTCTTCTTGTACTTCATCTGCTATGAAATATCTAAAGAAAGCAGCATAGGATAGGATTGCATTTGGCAAATGGAAATCACGAAGATTGTGATCTGTTTTTTTGACATTGACAATCTCAGAACCAATAACCTTCAGACGATTCCTCATCAATAAAAACCATTCGCTAGGGAGGTCGTCGTTAAACACATAAAATTTCACTTCATGATTATGAACCGATACTGACTTTATCACGGTTTCTACCTTATCAAGGTAATGAAGGTCAGCTCCAAGAGCTATCGCTTTTTGATACAATTTCATTCCTTTTCTCCACTGTCAATTTTTTCTAGTTGGTGACGAATGGCCACCACCATATTTTCTTTATCTTCTAGGCTAAACACTTGTACTCCTTCAGCAGTTCGATGGACTACTGTGTCAAACGCAAATATCGGCTTCCCGATTGCCAAAGCGCGCTCGACAATATTATCTACCTCACTCCAATTGTTGATATCTAGATAGACATCCGCCAACTCTAAAATGCGATCTGAAACCTCTCTCGATTGGCAATATTCATATAGTTGAAAATTACTAAATCTGGAAAAGCTTCTTAAAAAATCTGAAACATTCGTTGGTGCCGCAACATGAAAATCAACTTCAGGTAAACTAGCTAGCAAATACTCCAAACCTTCCAACTGATCTGAGTAAGTATAAACAAAGGCATGGAATTTGGCAATATTCTTGGGCTTAATCGTTAATGTTTCACTATGAGTGACGATTGAATTACTAGGAATATCCTGGTGGATGAGACAATTAGCACCTATGATGACATTATCACCAATAGTAACTCCTCTAAGAATAACGGTATTGGCACCAATCCAACAATCCCGACCAATACGAACAGGAGCGCCGCTCATTGCAGTTTTAAACACATGATAGTTATTGAATTGATGATTCGAATCAAAAATTCGTACTCCATCCCCAAACATTGTATCATGACCAATGGTGATTTCTTCAGTACAGCGGATTGAACAATGGTCATTAAAAAAGACCCTATTTCCTACTTTCAAATTCGCACCACTTGAAACTTCAATACTTGCAAACGACCGAATTGTGATATCTGCTCCCAAATCAAGACGAGCATCTGGTGACACTTCAACATGATGAAAATCTCCAATTAACTGTACTGCATTTCTAAAATCCATACCTTATTCTCGATTCTTTCATTTTATATCATTTGTTGACCAAAAACATTGTTCTCATTGTTTTAGAGCAATTGATTGTTGATAACCTAATTCTCCTATAATCTTCATGTGATAGCAAATCAAGCATCTCTATATAATACATCCATTTTTAGATGCAAAAATCTACTATATATTATACCATTTTTGCACACTTTCATAAAGTGAGATAAAGCTCATAACCTTATTTTTTCTAGCTCTAGACAATAAATATTGAATTTCAACTGATTTATACTCAATTAAAATCAAAGTGCACTTTTTTGTTAACATGTTACTTAAGAAATATCGTAGCTTGGAGATTAACCAACTAATTAATGAACCTTACTCTATTCTAGGAAAACAATGAAAGAGTTTCTAACAAAACTATGATATATGTATTTTGGAGGTGGAAATTTCTGCTCTTTTTTATAGTGGATTGAACCTAGAATAGTACGCTACAGATTTTAAAACATTATTAGAAATTGATTTGAATTTCCTAATCTCTTTGTTCACAACTTATTTCAATCTACTATATTTTAAACGAGTCTTACGAATCAACAAAACTCCAACCAGCTAATACTCACTTCCTATAGACAAAAACCTCCAAGAATTTTACAATCCTTGGAGGTTTTCTCATAGCTTACCTAGTCTTTTAGCAACTTTATAAAACAAGGCTTACTCTTCATCATCGCGCTTACGACGTTTAGCTACTAATCCTAATCCTGTTAGACCTGCTACAACTCCTAGGAGTAGATTTGTAGCCGATGTTGCTGTTCCAGTATTTGGAAGTTGCTTACGTGTCTTAGTTGTATCAGTTTGAGGAGCTTGACTAGTCGAATGAATCATAGATGCGCTTGTGCTTGCTGACTCTGACGCACTTGTTGATGCCGACTCAGAAGCTGATGTGCTTGCTGATTCAGAAGCGCTTGTGCTTGCTGATTCAGAGGCGCTTGTTGACGCTGACTCTGAGGCACTTGTTGAGGCTGATTCAGAAGCTGATGTACTTGCTGATTCTGACGCGCTTGTGCTTGCTGACTCTGACGCGCTTGTGCTTGCTGATTCTGATGCGCTTGTGCTTGCTGACTCAGAAGCTGATGTACTTGCTGATGTACTTGCGCTCG
>NZ_KV807801.1:0-308 GCF_001812125.1 Streptococcus sp. HMSC071D03 | reverse complement strand
AAAAGACAATCGCAGATAACTTCAACTAAGCCACATACGATTGCCTCTATACATCGTCTCATTAGGACAATGTATTATCTTATAATGCATAATAAACTTTACGACTATACTTTAGCACAAAGTCATTAAAGTCGCCTATGCCCTATAATTCTAACACCTTGTTTCAAAAAATGCCAGATAAGGTGTCATTTTTCTATGCTCAAATGTCAGAAAAATGGCTCGAACTATCTCTCAAAAAATTCCCTTCATACATTTTCAGGAATAATGTTGAGTCAGAAACCGTATTATACTTGACAAATGGTAGAAAA
>NZ_KV807800.1:0-251 GCF_001812125.1 Streptococcus sp. HMSC071D03 | reverse complement strand
ATACTCGTCCAAAGGGAGTAAAGGGGAACTTAAGACCTAGTAATTTTGTTTATAATGCAAGTGATGACCATTATGTTTGTCCAGAGAATCAAGTGTTAAGCTATCGCACAACCACTCGAGAAGGCTACCGTGAGTATAAGAGTAATCCCAAAGTATGTGTTGCCTGTCCTTTATTATCCGTTTGTACCCAAAGCAAGAATTTTCAAAAAGTAGTAATGAGACATGTCTGGAAAGATGCCCTTGAATTTTGT
>NZ_KV807799.1:37653-72899 GCF_001812125.1 Streptococcus sp. HMSC071D03 | reverse complement strand
TCCTTTAGTTCCTTGGTTAAGCTTGATTTCTTGACCGAGCGCTTGCGATTGCTTTCATAAGCTTGTTGAGCATAGTCGGCCGAATAAACCTTTTTGAAGCGCCCTTTTCCAAGACATTGCAGAATTGTCCCGCGCTTGATTTCAGTGTGGATAGTTTGAGGAGCTTTTCCAAGTAGAGAGGCAATTTCTCTATTTGATTTCCCTTCCTTTTTCCATCGTTCGATTAAGCGACGGCTATCGATTGTAAATGTTTGCCTTTTGTAGTATAATGATTTTGCATCTCTGTGTCTTTCTTGTGTTTGTGGTGACTAACAAGTATAACACAGAGGTGTTTTCTTATGCCTATAAAAGCTTTCATTTGGCAAGAGGAACTCTTGAAGCTGTTTCGTCAGCTAAACTAAGGCTAGTCTTAGCCTTGGCTCGCCAGCCTAACAGCATCAAGCCTCTTATCAAATGAAATCGAGTACTAGCTATAAGCTAGTTGAAACATCTAATTTTTAGGAGGGCTGGGTGGCTAACTTCATTATAGAACTTTCAGTCCTAACCTTTTTTCATACTTTTGCGAATAGATGATATAGAAGGATTGACAAAATACGCATTATGAGTATAATTAGAAAGGTAACCATAAATGCCCATTACAGGTAAGGAAATGGTAAAATTAGCTCTTGCAAATGGATGGATTGAAGTTCGTAAGAGAGGAAGTCATCACCATTTTAAGAAAGAAGGAATTCCCTATCTTGTTACGATTCCAGTACATGCTAATGATGATTTAGGAAGAGGTTTGGAGAGAAAAATATTAAAGGATTTGGGCTTGTAGTAGATTTGGAAATTGTGGAGGTGTGTTATGCTAAAATCTTATCCTGCTATTTTTCATAGGGAAGGTACTGGATATTGGGTTGAATTTCCCGAATTTGGAGGAGGGACAGAGGGGGCAACTATTGAACTTGCCATGAAAAATGCTCATGAAATGCTTGAGAATGTCTTAGCTTCTTATATTGATGAAGGGCTAGCTTTGCCTACTCCTAGTGATATTTCTAATCTAAAAGCTCCTGATGGATTTGTAACTTTGATTCAGGTCAATCCTTTGCCTTTTGTAAAGAATAATAAGGCGATTCGAAAGAATGTTACGGTTCCAGAGTGGCTTGTTAGATTAGCAGATCGAGAGAAAGTGAACTATTCTGAAGTGTTGACGCAAGCTTTAGAAAATCGCTTGCAACTTTAAGCTCATAAAATGATGAAGGTGGGGAGTAGCTCAGCCTTTTTCTTATCCTTTTCGAATAAAGTAGAAAAGGGGGTATAAATGTTTTTAGCCAGAGATGAAAAAGGAAGCTTAGTCAATGCCTTGGAGGATAAATTAGTTAAACAAAGCTATACTTGTCCAGCTTGTGGAGCTTTGGTTCGATTAAGAAAAGGGAAGAACCTACGGACGCATTTTGCCCATGTATCGCTCAAACAGTGTGATTTTTACTACGAAAATGAGAGTCTAGAGCATCTGGAAAATAAGGTTGCCCTTTTTAATTGGGCGATGAAAAATGACAAGGCCGAGCTTGAATGTCCCATTCCTCAACTAAAACAAATTGCAGATATCTTTATCAATAAACAACTAGCTCTAGAAATTCAATGCAGTCCCATTTCATGTGACCTTTTGAGGAACAGAAGCAATGGTTATCGAAGTTTGGGAATTCAAGTTCTTTGGCTACTGGGAGAAAAACTCTGGCTAAAAGCGCGACTAACTAAACTTCAGAGAGATTTTCTTTACTTCAGTAATAATATGGGCTTTCATATTTGGGAGTTAGACCATAAAAAACAAGTTTTAAGACTTAAGTACCTCCTTCACCAAGATTTGAAAGGGAAACTCCATTATCAGGTCAAGGAATTTTCTTATGACAAAGGAAATCTTCTAGAAATATTACGGACTCCTTATCATCAACAAAATCTTACCACTTTTTCGGTTGAACAAGATAAGAACATTTGTCACTACATTCAAAAACAACTCTTTTATCAAAATCCCTATTGGATGAAGCAACAAGCCCAAGCTTACTTAAGAGGAGAAAACCTATTAAATCTGAAGACTAAGAACTGGTATCCCCAAGTAAGGCCTATAGAAAATGGTCTATTTTGTCAGATAACTGTAGATTTGCAGGGCTATTACGATAATTTTCAGGCTTATTATCAACTAAATCCCAAAATTGACACACAAAAGCTTTATCCACCTGCCTTTTATCAGCAATATTTCTTAAAAAATATGGTAAAATAGAAAGGATGGAGGAAACTTATGGTATTACAACGAAATGAAATCAATGAAAAAGATACATGGGATCTATCAACGATCTTTGAAACAGACCAAAAATGGGAAGAAGAACTCGCCCTTTTAACAGAAGATACAAAACAAGCAGCTAGTCTTGAAGGACATCTCTTGGACAGTGCAGAAAGCCTTCTTGAAATTACAGAGCGTTATCTGGATTTGAGTCGTCGTCTTGAAAAACTCTATGTCTATGCACATATGAAAAACGATCAGGATACACGAGTTGCTAAATATCAAGAATACTACGCAAAAGCCATGACTCTTTATAGTCAACTTGATCAAGTCTTCTCTTTCTATGAGCCTGAATTTATGGCAATCACAGAAGACCAGTATCAAAACCTTTTAGCAAAAGAACCAAAACTCCAGCCTTATAAACACTTCTTTGATAAACTCTTGCAAAATAAGGACCATGTCCTTTCACAACGTGAAGAAGAGTTGCTTGCAGGCGCTGGTGAAATCTTCGGTGCTGCTAGTGAAACCTTTGCTATTTTAGATAATGCAGATATCGTCTTTCCATTTGTTAAAGATGAAGATGGAAATGAAGTTCAATTATCACACGGCGTTTATATGCGCTTGGTAGAATCTAAAAATCGTGAGGTTCGTCGTGGAGCTTATGAAGCCCTCTATGCTACTTATGAGCAATACCAGCACACTTACGCTAAAACCTTGCAGACCAATGTTAAAGTGCAAAACTATCGTGCTAAGGTTCGTAATTACAAGAGTGCGCGTGAAGCTGCTCTTGCGGCCAACTTTGTGCCAGAAAGTGTTTATGACAATCTAGTATCTGCTGTTCGTAAGCACTTACCATTATTGCACCGTTATCTGGCTCTTCGCTCAAAAATTCTTGGTATTCCAGACCTCAAAATGTACGATGTCTATACACCATTGTCTTCAGTGGAATACAACTTTACTTATGAAGAAGCCTTGAAGAAAGCAGAAGATGCTTTGGCAGTTCTTGGTGAGGATTACTTGAGCCGTGTTAAACGTGCCTTCAGCGAACGCTGGATTGATGTGTATGAAAATCAAGGCAAGCGTTCAGGTGCATATTCTGGCGGTTCTTATGATACCAACGCCTTCATGCTTCTTAACTGGCAAGATAACCTGGATAATCTCTTTACTCTTGTACATGAGACAGGGCACAGTATGCATTCTAGCTATACGCGTGAAACACAACCTTATGTATACGGAGATTACTCAATCTTCTTGGCAGAAATTGCTTCAACTACTAATGAAAACATCCTGACAGAAAAATTATTGCAAGAAGTTCAAGACGATGCAACACGCTTTGCAATTCTCAACAACTTCCTAGATGGTTTCCGTGGAACAGTCTTCCGCCAAACTCAATTTGCTGAATTTGAACATGCTATTCACCAAGCTGACCAAAATGGTGAAGTCTTGACAAGTGAGTTCCTAAACAATCTCTATGCTGACTTGAACCAAGAATATTATGGCTTGAGCAAGGAAGACAATCCTCAAATCCAGTACGAGTGGGCTCGTATCCCGCATTTCTACTATAACTACTATGTCTATCAATATTCAACAGGCTTTGCAGCAGCTTCAGCTTTGGCTGAAAAGATTGTTCATGGTAGCCAAGAGGATCGTGATCGCTATATTGACTACCTCAAAGCAGGGAAGTCAGACTATCCACTCAATATCATGCGTAAAGCGGGTGTTGATATGGAAAAAGAAGATTACCTCAACGATGCCTTTGCAGTCTTTGAACGCCGTTTGGATGAGTTTGAAGCTCTTGTTGAAAAATTAGGATTGGCATAAGGCAGATGGTAAAGTCTTATAGTAAAAATGCCAATCATAACATGCGACGTCCTGTTGTCAAGCATGAGATTGTCGAGTTCATGCGCCACAGACAAAAGCAGGTGACAGGTTCCCTAAAAGAACTAGAAAACTTTGCTCGCAAGGAAAATATTCCCATCATTCCTCATGAAACCGTCGCTTACTTTCGTTTCCTTATGGAAACTATTCAACCAAAAAATATTTTAGAGATTGGTACGGCGATTGGATTTTCAGCACTTTTGATGGCAGAACATTTACCCAAGTCAAAAATCACCACTATTGACCGAAATCCTGAGATGATTGGTTTTGCCAAGGAGAATTTTGCTCGCTTTGATAGTCGCAAGCAGATTACCCTTTTAGAAGGCGATGCTGTGGATGTCCTTTCGACCTTAACAGAGTCCTACGACTTTGTATTTATGGATTCTGCCAAGTCCAAGTACATCATTTTTCTACCAGAAATACTCAAACATTTGGAAGTTGGAGGAGTGGTAGTCTTGGATGATATTTTCCAGGGTGGTGATGTGGCCAAGGATATCATGGAAGTACGTCGAGGCCAACGAACAATCTATCGTGGCTTGCAACGACTCTTTGATGCGACTTTGGACAATCCAGGATTAACCGCTACTTTGGTTCCTCTTGGAGACGGAATTCTCATGCTGAGAAAAAATCAAGCAGAAGTAGAACTGCCTGATATTGATTGATTTCAGATATTTTTAAGACAATTTGGTAAAATAGATAAGGTAAACCTTTATTTAGTGAACAAAAGGAGTAAACATGAAGAAAAAACTAATGGCAGGAGCCATCACCTTGTTGTCAGTAGCTACTTTGGCTGCTTGTTCCAATAGCTCTCAAGGAGCAGACTTGATCAGTATGAAGGGTGATGTGATTACAGAACATCAATTCTTTGAAGAAGTTAAAAACAATGCGACTGCTCAACAAGTCTTGCTGAATATGACCATTCAAAAAGTTTTTGAAAAACAATATGGTTCAGAAGTTAGCGATAAAGAAGTAGAGGATGCCGTTGCAGAAGAACAAAAGAAATACGGTGATAGCTATCAAACGATTCTCGCCCGTTCAGGTATGACTGCTGAAAGCCGTAAAGCTCAAATTCGTACAAGTAAATTAGTTGAGTATGCTGTTAAGAAAGCCGCTGAAGCTGAATTAACAGATGAAAACTATAAAAAAGCATTTGAAGAGTATACTCCAGAAGTAACGGCTCAAATTATTAAACTTGACAGTGAAGATAAGGCTAAGGAAGTTCTTGCCAAAGCAAAAGAATCTGGAGCTGATTTTGCACAACTTGCAAAAGACAATTCTACAGATGAAAAGACTAAAGAAAATGGTGGAGAAATTACCTTTGACTCTGCATCAACAGAATTGCCAGACGTGGTTAAAAAAGCTGCTTTTGCGCTTGATGTTAACGGAATTTCAGATGTTATCACTGCTCCAGGAACTCAAGCTTATACAAGTAGTTTCTACATTGTGAAACTAACTAAGAAGTCTGAAAAATCTTCAAACTTGGATGACTACAAAGAAAAACTTAAAACAATCATTTTGACTCAAAAACAAAATGATGCAACCTTTGTCCAAGGTGTCATTAGTAAAGAATTACAGGATGCAAACATTAAAGTTAAAGACCAGTCCTTCCAAAATATCTTTACACAATACATCAAAAGCGAAACAACTTCTGACAGCAGCAGTAGCGCCTCAAACTAAGATAGTAATGAACTACCTTCCTCTATCTGGAAGGTAGTTTTTAAGTTTATAAAATATCAACATTATAGTTTTATAAGTCCTAGTAACTTAAAACGCTCGATAGATCGGATAAGGGGATCACTCAAGACATTCTAGTCCAGAGTCTGTTTTGAGTAAAATTCGAATGTTTTCACTGTAAGAGTTTTTTTCTAGTCTAAAAAATGGTATAATAGCATGTAAAACTAGAAATAATAAGGGAAAATAAAAATATTTTTCCGATAGATAGGTGACATATGAAAATAAGTAAAAGGCACCTGCTGAATTATTCCATTTTGATTCCTTATTTACTGTTATCCGTTTTAGGATTGATAGTAGTTTATTCGACAACTAGTGCGTCCCTCATTCAGGAAGGAAAGAGTGCATTACAACTAGTGCGAAATCAGGGGATTTTCTGGATAGCCAGTTTATTCTTAATAGCCTTAATTTATAAATTAAAATTAGGATTTCTGCGAAATGAGCGATTACTCTTTATCGTCATGTTTGTCGAGTTGATATTATTGGCTCTAGCACGTTTAATCGGTAGTCCAATCAATGGAGCCTATGGCTGGATCAAGGTTGGCCCGATCACGATTCAACCAGCAGAGTATCTAAAGATTATTATCATTTGGTACTTGGCTCAGCGTTTTTCAAAACAACAAGATGAGATAGCAGTTTATGACTTCCAAATTTTAACCCTCAATCAGTGGTTGCCAAGAGCCTTTAATGATTGGCGGTTTGTCCTCTTGGTCATGATAGGTAGTTTGGCAATCTTCCCTGACCTTGGAAATGCAACCATCTTGATTTTAGTATCCTTGCTCATGTATACCATCAGTGGAATAGCTTATCGGTGGTTCACAACTATTCTGGGCTTACTAGCTGGTGTTTCTATGATTTCCTTAACAGCCATTCGCTTTATCGGTGTTGAAAAATTCTCAAAGATTCCTGTCTTTGGTTATGTTGCCAAGCGTTTCAGTGCTTTTTTCAACCCCTTTAATGACCTAGCAGGATCTGGGCATCAGTTAGCCAATTCTTATTATGCAATGGTTAACGGTGGCTGGTTTGGTCTTGGTTTAGGAAATTCCATTGAAAAACGAGGTTATCTACCAGAAGCCCATACAGACTTTGTCTTTTCGATTGTGATAGAGGAGTTTGGATTTGTAGGAGCTAGTCTTATTTTGGCTCTTCTATTCTTCTTGATTCTTCGTATTATTTTGGTTGGAATTCGAGCGAGAGATCCTTTCAACTCAATGGTGGCAATCGGTATTGGGGGCATGATTCTGATACAGGTATTTGTTAACATTGGCGGTATATCAGGCTTGATCCCTTCAACAGGGGTAACCTTCCCCTTCCTATCGCAAGGGGGAAACAGTCTCTTGGTCCTATCAGTAGCCATCGCCTTTGTGTTGAATATTGATGCCAGTGAAAAACGTGCCAAACTCTATCGCGAATTAGAAGCGCAACTCTAAGACATAATATAACAAGGAGAAAAAAATGTCTCTTCAAAAGTTAGAAAATTATAGTAATAAAACGGTCGTACAGGAAGAAGTTCAAATCTTGACAGATATGCTGGAAGATATCACCCAAAATATGCTTCCTGCTGAAACCTTTGATAAGATTATGCACTTGAAGGAACTTTCGTCAAAACTTGACTATCAAGGGCTAGATAAAGTAGTAACAGGTCTTTCAAATGATGAGATGGTCTACATTTCTAGATACTTCTCTATCTTGCCACTTTTAATTAACATCTCAGAAGATGTTGACTTGGCTTACGAGATTAACCATCTAAATAATGTTGATCAAGACTATCTCGGTAAATTGTCTACAACAATCAAAATGGTGGCTGAAAAAGAAAACGCTGCTGAAATCCTTGAACACTTGAACGTGGTGCCAGTTTTGACAGCCCATCCTACTCAGGTACAACGTAAGAGTATGTTGGACTTGACCACTCACATCCATACTCTTTTGCGTAAATATCGTGATGTGAGAATGGGGCTCATTAACAAGGAAAAATGGCATAATGATCTTCGTCGCTATATTGAGATTATCATGCAGACAGATATGATTCGTGAGAAAAAACTAAAAGTAACCAACGAAATCACCAATGTTATGGAGTACTACAATAGTTCCTTCCTACAGGCTGTCCCTAACTTGATGCTAGAGTACAAGCGTCTAGCAAAAGAACAAGGAATTGACCTAAAACAAGCTAAACCAATTACTATGGGAATGTGGATCGGTGGAGACCGTGATGGGAATCCATTTGTGACAGCTGAGACGCTTATGCGTTCTGCTACCATTCAAAGTGAAGTAGTCTTGAACTACTATATCAGCAAGATTTCAAGTCTCTATCGCACCTTCTCTCTATCGACTAATTTGTCAAAAACAAGTCAAGCTGTTGAAGAAATGGCTGCTCAGTCTGGAGATACATCCGTCTTTCGTGAAAAAGAACCCTATCGTCGTGCCTTTCATTTGATTCAGTCCAAATTGATTCAAACTCTCTTGAATTTAAAAGAATGGTCTGTGGTTGGCTCGTCAGCTGATGAACGCCATCCTGTTGAACGTCTTTTTGGTACTCAAGGGCATCAACAAGGAGTGATTACTGACTATATTAGCAATCGACTTTCAGGAGCTATTCAAGAGCTGGCTGAAGATCGTCCACCATTTTACGAAACAGTTGAAGAGTTCAAAAAAGATCTATATACTATTAAGGATTCATTACTTGAAAACAAGGCAGAGTCCTTGCTTACAGGTGAATTTGCAGAACTTTTAGAAGCTGTAGAAGTCTTTGGTTTCTTCTTAGCTTCCATCGACATGCGTCAAGACTCAAGTGTTCACGAGGCCTGTGTGGCAGAATTGTTGGCATCTGCTGGAATCAATGACCACTATAGTGATTTATCAGAAGATGAAAAATGCGACTTGCTATTGCATGAATTATTAGAAGATCCTCGAATCTTGTCTGCAACTCATGCTGAGAAGTCTGAACTTCTCGAAAAAGAATTAGCTATTTTCAAAACTGCACGTGAATTAAAAGATCGTTTAGGAGAAGATGTCATTCGTCAAACGATTATCTCTCACGCAACCAGCGTGTCTGATATGCTGGAATTAGCAATCATGCTAAAAGAAGTTGGATTGGTGGATGCTGAAAAAGCACGTGTTCAGATTGTACCACTCTTTGAGACGATTGAAGACTTGGATCATTCTGAAGAAACTATGAGAAAATATTTCTCTCTACCACTTGCTAAGAAATGGATTGCTTCTAAAAACAATTACCAAGAAATCATGCTCGGCTACTCTGATAGTAACAAGGATGGTGGTTATCTATCATCTTGTTGGACACTTTATAAGGCCCAACAACAATTGACTGCTATTGGTGATGAATTTGGAGTCAAAGTAACCTTCTTCCATGGTCGTGGTGGTACCGTTGGCCGTGGTGGTGGCCCTACTTATGATGCCATTGCTTCTCAACCACTCAAGTCCATCAAGGATCGTATCCGTTTGACTGAGCAAGGAGAAGTTATCGGAAACAAATACGGAAACAAGGATGCAGCCTACTATAACCTTGAAATGTTGGTTTCAGCAGCTATCAACCGCATGATTACCAAGAAGAAGAGTGATACCAATACGTCAAATCGCTATGAAGCCATCATGGATCAAGTAGTAGAACGTAGCTACGATATTTATCGTGAACTCGTATTTGGAAATGACCATTTCTATGATTATTTCTTTGAATCGAGTCCAATCAAGGCTATCTCAAGTTTCAATATTGGTTCTCGTCCAGCAGCTCGTAAAACGATCACTGAAATCGGTGGTTTACGTGCTATTCCTTGGGTATTCTCATGGTCACAAAGTCGTGTTATGTTCCCAGGTTGGTATGGAGTTGGTTCAAGCTTTAAGGAATTTATCGACCAAGATCCAAAAAATATTGAATATCTTCGTGATATGTATCAAAATTGGCCATTCTTCCAATCACTCCTATCCAACGTCGATATGGTCTTGTCAAAATCAAATATGAACATTGCCTTTGAATACGCTAAACTGTGTGAAAGTGAAGAAGTACAAGCAATTTACTATACCATTTTAGATGAATGGCAGTTGACTAAGGACGTTATCTTGTCTATTGAAGGCCATGAGGAGCTCTTGGCAGAAAATACCTATTTGAAAGACAGTCTCAACTACCGCATGCCTTATTTCAATATCCTTAACTATATTCAGTTGGAATTGATTAAGCGTCAACGTCGTGGTGAGTTATCTTCAGATGAAGAAAGATTAATCCATACAACTATCAACGGAATTGCTACAGGATTACGTAATTCAGGTTGATACAAGCAAGATTTTCCAAAAACGTAGGGATTGCCTAAGTCTCAAGTTCAAGTTGGATAGCAAATAGCAATTTTTAACGTAACTTGTAGCCCAAGTGTCTTTTAGGATAGTTATTCATCCGATTAACAATGAAGGCGACTTCTTTAGGAGTCGTTTTCTTTTTTCTTTTAGGGAATCCTATACGAATCAGCCAGTTGTGATTATCATTAGTTCCCTATTCCCAAGAGGCATAGGGATGATTTAATGTCTACTCTTTCGATCAGCCAAGAGAGGCAAACAGTTTTGTTTCACCTTATAACTAGAACTTTATCTATTTCCTAATGAGCATTCTCCTCGCTTAAATTATTGATGTTCGAAAAATTTTTCTTGGCTTTCTTTTAGTCAACTAAATATATATAAAACGAAATAGAGGATTAAATTCGTTGACAAAACATAAATATAATGCTATTCTATATATTGAGGAAAGGGCTTACAATTGTAAATGTAAAGATTAATCTGCTTATATTAGTAGAATAGTTATTATAGGTTGTTTAATAACTATTAGGCTGATGACTAGAGTTATAAAATGGAGGGGATAATATAAAGTATTTAGGAATTGCTTGTTGTTTTAATTGAATTTAATAATAGAGTTCTAAGAGGAGAAATTTCTATGAGAAAATCTATAATTTTGAGTGGTTTATCTTTTTTATGCCTAGCTTCAACCATAAGTATTGAAACTATTTATGCAAATGAAAGTACCGATTTATATATTGAAACTAATAAGTTTATTGGGAATGATATTCAACTGACTCCAGAACAACAAAGTATTTTGGATAGTATGGATAGCAGGACACAAGAGTATCTTGAAAATGGGATGTCAGAACCTGTTAGGTATGATGTAAAAAACTATTCTAGATCTCGCATAGGTGATTGGAGTTGGCGAGACGGTCTAATTTGTGTAACTGATCAAGGTATAGGAACTCGAAGAATTAACAGTTGGCATGCAGCGATAGTAGTGCCACAGAGACTATATTCTGTTGCCGAAGCACCAGGGGTGACGGAGAAAGTTCGACTTAGAAGTGGTAAATGGACAAGTAGTACATACACTATTTGGCAAGTTGGAGTAAACGCTACAAGTGTTCAGCAAGACTGGAATGCTGGCCAGTGGGCGGGAAACCAAGTCAATAAACCGTATAACACTAATTTTTGGAATGCAAAACAAACTAATAGTTTTTATTGTTCTCAATTAGTTTGGGCTGCTTATTACTATACTGCTGGGGTTGATTTGAATAAAAGTGACAATGACATAGGATCAGCTATTGCTATACACCCTGGAGAATTTGTCTCTAATCCTAAGACCACTATTGTTTATAGGAATAAATGATTATGAATAATAAACAAAAAGTTGGTCATGTTATTGTTGTAGCCATTATTATTTTAATGGGAGTGTTATTTTTTATCCAAAGATATTCTGCTGCATCATCAAAACAATTTTCTATACAGTCAGATGTGGATTTTTATTTATTAGGATATCACAGTGTGGAGGGGTATAATTTTAAAGATAGTTCATTTGAGAAAGTTTCTGATGAAAAAATAGAGATAGTTAAGGGCCAGATTAATCAAGTTGTTAAGCGTGCAGAAATTTCCAATCGTTATTTGCTATTTTCTGAAGAAGGTCCACCCTTAGGTGTAGTAGGTAGAATAATATCAGTTGATTTTGAAACTGGAAAGATTCACTATAATAAGACCTCTGATTATGCTTTTTCAACAGCTGGCGTAAATCCAGACTACTATTTCACTTCTGAAGCAAATACAGATGATAGTTTTATTGCAGTTTTTGATACAAATTTAAAGGAAGTAGATAAATATATTTTCAAAAATTCTGTTTTTGCTACAGATTTTTCAAACGATGGTGATAATATCTACTTTTTGGGAGTAGATGTTAAAAGTAATGATAATTACCCAACCTACTTACATCATTTTTCACTAAAGAACAAGAAATTACAGTTTGAAAATAAAGAAATTCTCTATGATGATCCTAACTTGACTTATTTTTTTGACGATAGCATTGTGAAGGGTAAACAACTCTATTCAGTTTCCGGTGGATATCGAATTAACTCGACCAAGGAAAAAGTACTTTGGGGGAAAGTTTTTCACTATGATATGGAATCAGGACTTAAGGAATTTTTTGATTTAGATGAAATTGGTCCAGTTAACATTATTGAATTAGGAGAAAATTTGTTAGCAATTGAGCATGAGAGTAATGATTCAGGAAAAATTGCTTTCAGTCTATTTGATGTAACTAGTCATAAATCAACCTTTATCAATCTATCTCAATTTGGATTTTCAGCTGAAACAGACTACATAAAAGATATTAAGCTTCTCGAAGATAATATTTTATTAGTTTTAGCAGGTAATAAATTGATTGCATATGATATAAATGAAAATACTATCATTCTTGAAAAAATAGTTGATGAAGATATGTTTCATATTTGGTTAAAATAATTTGCAAATTTATATAGATTTTTGTAATGTTACATTGTTAAGCCAATTCCCACAGGCATATGATTAACTTACTCTCTCTGATTTTACATTTTTTTAAAAATATTTTATGAAAACCCTTGACAAGTTTTAGTAAAATGATATAATTTAAGCATTCAGAAAGTAATCATTGAAATTTTTTAGAGAGTCTGTGGTTGGTGGAAACAGATAGATGGAAGTGATGAAAATTGGGCTGAATGTTATTAAGAATTTGAAATCATAAGAATTCGGTGAGCACACCTTACAGTGCAACTCGTTTTAGCGAGTAAGAGCGATAGGACTAGTTCCTATAATTGAGGTGGCACCGCGCATCGACGTCCTCACACAAGTTTTTTGTGTGAGGACTTTTTCTATGGGGAGGAAAAATTATGGAAATCAAACGATGGCGTCGCTTGAATAAGTGATTGAATAAAAAAATAATAAGTTAAGAAGAAATAAGGAGAAAATTATGAAAAACAAACGTCTACTCGGTATTATCGTAGCATTAGCACTTGTAGTTGGAGGAAGCTTGGTGTATTCTAGCTTAACGAAGCAGGAAACTAAAGCTGAGACAGCAAATAAAACTGCTAAGGTTGGTGTTCTACAGTTTGTCAGCCACCCATCACTCGATTTGATTTACCAAGGTATCCAAGATGGACTTGCTGAAGAAGGCTATAAAGGTGACCAAATTAAAATCGACTTTATGAACTCAGAAGGTGACCAAAGTAAGGTTGCTACAATGAGTAAGCAATTAGTCGCAAACGGAAACGATGTAGTTGTCGGAATTGCAACACCTGCAGCTCAAGGTCTCGCAAGTGCAACAAAAGACCTTCCTGTTATCATGGCAGCTATTACAGACCCAGCTGGAGCTAACCTTGTACAAAACTTGGAAAAACCAGGTGGGAACATCACTGGGGTGTCTGACCACAACCCTGCTCAACAACAGGTTGAATTGATCAAGACATTGACTCCTGATGTCAAGACGGTTGGAGCTCTTTACTCAAGTAGTGAAGATAACTCAAAATCACAAGTTGAAGAATTCAAAACTTATGCTGAAAAAGCTGGTTTGAAAGTAGAAACATTTGCAGTTCCTTCAACGAACGAAATTGCTTCAACAGTTAATGTTATGACTGGTAAAGTAGATGCAATCTGGATTCCAATTGACAACACAATCGCATCTGCGTTCTCAACTGTAGTATCAAGCAACCAAACAGCTAAAAAACCAATCTACCCAAGTGCGACTGCCATGGTAGAAGCAGGTGGTTTGGCATCAGTCGTTGTGGACCAACACGATCTTGGTGTTGCTACCGGTAAGATGATTGCCAAAGTCTTGAAGGGGGAAAAACCTGCAGATACACCAGTTAATGTCTTCTCAACTGGTAAATCAGTTATTAATAAAAAAGTCTCTCAAGAACTTGGAATCACAATTCCTGAATCAGTTCTCAAAGAAGCTGGTCAAGTAATTGAATAAGAATGTAGGAGGAGTTGGAGACATCTCCTCCAATTTTTAAAAGAAGGAAATGAATGTAACATGATAATATCGATTATTTCACAGGGATTGGTCTGGGCTATCCTGGGCTTGGGAATTTTTATGACCTTTCGAATTCTGAACTTTCCAGATATGACAACTGAGGGCTCCTTCCCACTAGGAGGAGCAGTTGCAGTAACACTGATTACTCAAGGCGTTAATCCTTTTCTTGCTACCTTAGTAGCTGTTGGAGCAGGCTGTCTTGCTGGTTTAGCGACTGGTCTTCTTTACACTAAAGGAAAGATTCCAACACTCTTGTCTGGAATTCTGGTCATGACTTCTTGCCATTCTATCATGCTCATGATTATGGGACGGGCTAACCTTGGACTTTTAAATACCAAGCAAATCCAAGATGTTCTTCCATTTTCATCTGAGATTAATCAATTACTGACAGGTTTGATTTTTGTGACTTTGGTTATCCTTCTCATGCTTTTCTTCCTAGATACTAAATTGGGACAAGCTTATATCGCAACAGGAGATAATCCAGATATGGCTCGTAGTTTTGGTATCAATACAGGCCGTATGGAGCTCATGGGCTTGGTCTTGTCAAATGGTGTTATCGCCCTTGCTGGTGCCTTAATTGCCCAACAAGAAGGTTACGCGGATGTTTCTCGTGGTATCGGTGTTATCGTTGTTGGTCTTGCAAGTTTGATTATCGGTGAAGTTCTGTTCAAGAGTCTTACCCTAGCAGAACGTTTGGTTACCATTGTAGTTGGTTCCATCAGTTATCAATTCTTGGTATGGGGCGTTATTGCTCTCGGCTTTAATACTAGCTACCTCCGTTTGTACAGTGCTCTTATCCTAGCAACTTGTCTTGTAATTCCAACACTTAAGGATAAATACTTGAAAGGAGTCAAGTTAAGCAAATGACAGCAATTGTAAAATTAAGAAATGCCACAAAAATTGTGACAAATGGCTTTGACGAGGAGAAAATTATCCTAAACGATGTTTCTCTTGATATTTACGAACATGACTTCATCACAATCCTGGGTGGAAATGGTGCAGGCAAGTCAACCCTCTTTAATAGCATCGCAGGAACTTTGCCTTTAACCAGTGGTAGCATTCGTATTATGGGTGAGGATGTGACTCATTTTAGCCCTGAAAAACGTGCCAAGTACCTTTCTCGAGTCTTTCAGGATCCTAAGATGGGAACTGCCCCTCGTATGACCGTTGCAGAAAACCTCTTGATTGCAAAGTTTCGTGGAGAAAAACGTGGTCTATTTCCAAGAAGACTCTCAGCTTACAAGGAAGAATTTCAAGCAACTATTGAGAAGGTTGGAAATGGTATAGAAAAACACTTGGATACACCCATTGAATTCTTGTCAGGTGGACAAAGACAGGCCTTAAGTCTCTTGATGGCAACGCTAAAACGTCCGGAACTTCTGTTGTTGGATGAACACACAGCAGCTCTTGACCCTAAAACAAGTGTGGCCTTGATGGAGTTGACAGATGACTTTGTCAGCAAGGACAAGCTGACTGCGCTTATGATTACCCATCATATGGAGGATGCCCTCAAGTACGGAAATCGTTTGATTGTTATGAAAGAAGGCCGAATCATCCAAGATTTGAATAAGGATGAAAAAGCTAAGATGAAAATTTCTGATTACTATCAGTTGTTTGAGTAGATAATTTTTAAAACATCTATCATTAAAAACTTAGAAGTGGGAATCCTATTTCTAAGTCTTTTTGTTATAAAAAAGTTATTAGAAAAATATAGTTGATTGAAATAAGATATGAACAAAGAGATTAGGAAAGTCAAATCAATTTCTAAAAATGTTTTAGAATTTGTAGTGTACTATTCTAAGTTCAATCTGCTATATATATTTTCTTCATCTTTTCACTTGATGCTTTTTATAGTATAATCCATATAAGAATTAAATATTAAATAGTAGAGGAGGTAGAACAATGGCATACACACAAGAAGATTTTCAGGAATGGATTTTTCAGATTGGATTTAAGATGGACTATTTCACAAGGGATTTTGCGGAGAAAGAAGGGCTAAATTTAGACTATAGTATGCAGTCCTTGGATGATTTGGAGGCTTGGATCTTAGCTCACTACGAAGACCACCATGCTTTGATAGCAGACCGCAAGATGTTGGATTATTTGACCGTTTATATCGGTGAAACCTTTCGCAAACACCTAGGAGGAAAATGGTTTATTGATCTTAAAAATAAAAAGAACGCCTATTATTCAATGCCTGTCTTGACTGATCCATCCTATAGAGGAGAGGTATACAAAGCACCATTGACTTATGCAACAGCTTGTATCAGTAGAAAAGATGGTCAGTATATTAGCAGGATATTAAAAAATAATCTCGAAAATCAAGTGAAATAGTCTTTAATTTTTTCTATTTTTCTTTCAAATATTAGAATGGTTTGCTCAAAAGATTCACTTTTTCATGACAGCTGGAAACTTATGAAATAGTCTCATGTAAAGTGTATGAAATGGTTTACTTTTTTTCAGAAATAAGCTATACTAGTTAGAGTAAACTGTGATAAAATGGAGGTATTGTCTATGGTTGACAAGAGACTCATCGAAGAGATCAAAAACAATACCAATATTGTCGAAATCATAGGAGAAGTGATTTCCTTACAAAAATCTGGACGGAACTTTTTAGGGCTCTGTCCTTTTCATGGTGAAAAGACACCTTCCTTTAACGTGGTCGAGGATAAGCAGTTTTACCATTGCTTTGGATGTGGTCGTTCTGGAGATGTTTTTAAGTTTATCGAGGAGTATCAGCAAGTAACCTTTGCGGATGCGGTGAGGATATTAGCTGAGAGACTTGGAATTCAGATGGCGGCGCCTGTTCAAAGTTCAGTACAGCCTAGGTCACCCCATCAAAATCTCTATGATATGCATGACAAGGCTGCTCGGTTTTATCATGCCATCCTCATGACGACGAAGATGGGTGAAAAGGCCAGGAACTATCTCTATAAACGTGGCTTAACAGATGATGTTCTAAAGCATTTTATGATTGGTTTGGCTCCAGCAGAACGCTCTTATCTCTATCAACGTTTAGCAGATGATTATAGCGAAAATGACTTGCTGGATTCAGGTTTGTTTTACCTATCTGAGAGTAATCAATTTTTTGATACTTTTCAGAATCGTATTATGTTTCCACTTTCAAATGATCAAGGAAAGGTGATTGCCTTTTCTGGTCGAATTTGGCAAGAGACCGATTCTCAAACTGGAAAGTATAAAAATAGTCGAGCGACGACAATTTTTAACAAGAGTTACGAATTATATCATTTGGAGAGGATAAAAAAAGGATCGGGCAAGGCTCCTGAAATCTACCTGATGGAAGGGTTTATGGATGTCATTGCGGCTTATCGCGCTGGTATTGAAAATGCAGTTGCTTCTATGGGTACCGCACTGACGAGTGAACATGTGGAGCATCTAAAACGCTTTACTAAAAAGGTTATCGTCACTTATGACGGAGATAAGGCTGGGCAAGCTGCCACAGCGAAAGCCTTGGATGAGCTTAAAGATTTACCTGTCCAAGTCGTCCAGATTCCTGACGCAATGGATCCGGATGAATATCTGCAGAAAAACTCTCCTCAAGACTTGGCTTATCTATTAACCAATACACGCATTAGTCCTGTTGAGTTTTACATTCATCATTTCAGACCTGAAAATAGTGAAAATCTACAAGCCCAGATTGAATTTATAGAGAAAATTGCCCCCTTAATCGCCAAGGAACCCTCTATCACAGCTCAGAATTCCTACATTCACATTTTGACGGATCACTTGCCATCTTTTGACTATCAGCAAGTCGAACATATTGTCAATGAAAGTCGTGTCAGACAGAGAAAGGAGAAGGTCAAGGAGACCTATAGTCCGAGTCCTGTCACTATGTCTGTTACCAAGCAGCTGACAGCAGTGATGAGAGCGGAAGCCCATATCCTCTACCGAATGATGGAACATCCCTTGGTGCTTAATGACTATCGCTTAAGAGAGGATTTTATCTTTGAAACTCCAGAGTTTCAGACCTTGTATGGACTCTTGATTGATAATGGAAGTATCTCATCTGAGGATTTGTCTCATCAGACCAGAGAAGTGGAGAGTGCTTGGTATCAAGTCCTAGCCTTAGATTTGCCACCTGAGATGTCCCCTAACGAGTTAGCCGAAGTGGAAGAGTCTAGAAAAAGAGCTCTTTTGAATCAGGAAAATCTGCAAATTAAAAAGAAAGTTCAGGAAGCTAGCCATGTCGGTGATACAGACACCGCATTAGAAGAGCTAGAACGCTTAATTGCCCAAAAAAGAAGAATGGAGTAAGAATGGCAACAAAACAAAAAGAAGTAACAACCTTTGACGTCCAAGTAGCGGAATTTATTCGCAATCATAAAAAAACTGGTACAGCAACTGATGATGAAATCAATAACGCCCTCGTAATTCCCTTCACTTTAGATGTGGAAGGAATTGAGAATCTTTTGCAACGCATTCAAGATGCTGGTATCTCAATTACGGACAACGAAGGAAATCCAAGTGCGCGTGTTTTGAGCACTGAGGAAGAACCAGAGTTGACTGATGAAGATTTGATTGGTTCAACCTCTGCTAAGGTCAATGACCCTGTCCGTATGTATTTGAAGGAAATCGGGGTTGTGCCTCTGCTTACAAATGAAGAGGAAAAAGAGTTGGCCCTTGCTGTTGAAGCAGGTGACATCGAAGCGAAACAACGCCTTGCAGAAGCTAACCTTCGTCTGGTTGTTTCTATCGCTAAACGTTATGTTGGACGTGGAATGCAGTTCCTTGACTTGATTCAAGAAGGAAACATGGGCTTGATGAAGGCCGTTGATAAGTTTGACTATTCTAAAGGGTTCAAATTCTCAACTTATGCAACTTGGTGGATTCGTCAGGCTATTACTCGTGCCATTGCTGACCAAGCTCGTACTATCCGTATCCCAGTACACATGGTTGAAACCATTAACAAGCTTGTCCGTGAGCAACGTAATCTTCTTCAAGAGTTGGGACAAGATCCAACTCCTGAACAAATCGCTGAACGCATGGATATGACACCTGACAAGGTTCGTGAAATCCTCAAGATTGCCCAAGAGCCGGTTTCTCTTGAAACACCAATCGGTGAAGAGGATGACAGCCACCTTGGTGATTTTATCGAGGATGAAGTGATTGAAAATCCAGTGGACTACACAACTCGTATCGTCTTGCGTGAACAGTTGGATGAAGTGTTAGACACATTGACTGACCGTGAAGAGAATGTCTTGCGTCTCCGTTTTGGTCTCGATGATGGGAAAATGCGTACCTTGGAGGATGTTGGTAAAGTCTTTAACGTAACGCGTGAACGTATCCGTCAGATTGAGGCCAAAGCTTTGAGAAAACTTCGCCAGCCAAGTCGAAGCAAACCACTTCGTGATTTCATTGAAGATTAATCTGAGGGAGAGTGAAAATGGCTTATACAGAAGAACAGATTGAAAACATCAAAACACGTATTTTGACAGCCCTAGAAGAAGTGATTGACCCAGAATTGGGAATTGATATCGTCAATCTAGGCTTGATCTACGAGATTCGTTTTGATGGCGATACAGGTGAGACTGAAATTGATATGACCTTAACAACCATGGGTTGTCCCTTGGCAGATCTTTTAACCGACCAAATCTATGATGCTATGACGGATGTTCCAGAGGTTACTAACGTTGATGTGAAATTAGTTTGGTATCCAGCTTGGACGGTTGAAAAAATGAGCCGCTATGCTCGCATTGCTTTAGGTATCAAGTAAGTAAATGATAAAAAGAGAAATAGTGTTGACGCCAGGAAATTCCCAGCTTTTATACTATCTCTCTTTTAATTTGCTGATTTTATTTGAAGAAAATGGTATAATGGTTACTATGGAAAAAGAGAAATTACGCATCAATATGCTAAGTTCAAGTGAAAAAGTGGCGGGCCAAGGTGTGTCTGGTGCTTACCGTGAACTGGTACAGCTTTTAAAACGAGATGCGAAAGACCAACTGATCGTAACAGAAAATCTTCCAATCGAAGCGGATGTTACTCATTTTCATACGATTGATTTTCCTTATTATCTCTCGACCTTTCAGAAAAAACGTTCTGGTCGTAAGATTGGCTATGTTCACTTCTTACCTGATACCTTGGAAGGTAGTTTGAAGATTCCATTCTTCTTAAAGGGGATTGTCAAACGCTATGTATTTTCTTTTTATGACCGTATGGAGCATCTGGTTGTGGTCAATCCTACCTTCATTGAGGATTTAGTGGCTGCTGGAATTCCACGTGAAAAAGTGACCTATATTCCTAACTTTGTCAATAAAGAAAAATGGCATTCACTTCCTATAGAGCAAGTTGAGCAACTTCGTAAAGATATGGGAATTGATGAGAATCAGTTTGTAGTCGTTGGTGCAGGTCAGGTTCAGAAGCGTAAAGGAATAGATGACTTTATCACTCTAGCTGAGGAATTACCGGATATCACTTTTATTTGGGCTGGTGGCTTCTCTTTTGGGGGAATAACGGATGGTTATGAACGCTATAAAAAGATTATGGATAATCCTCCAGAGAATCTGATTTTCCCTGGAATTGTTGAGCCAGAACGGATGAGAGAACTCTATGCTTTGGCAGATTTGTTCTTACTTCCTAGCTATAACGAGCTCTTTCCAATGACTATTTTAGAGGCAGCAAGTTGTGAAGCTCCCATTATGCTTCGTGATCTAGAACTTTACAAGGTCATTCTAGAAGGAAATTACAGACCAACCACCGATGTGGAAGAGATGAAACAAGCTATTATGGAATATAGAGAGCATCCAGAAGCTTTGAAAGCGTTGAAAGAAAAGGCCAAGGCTATTTCAAGAGAATACTCAGAAGAGCATCTTTTAGAAATATGGCTAAAATTCTATCAGGAGCAAGCGGCTTTAGGAAAAAAATGAGGTAGTATATGCGAATTGGATTATTTACAGATACTTATTTCCCACAGGTTTCGGGTGTTGCAACCAGTATTCGAACCTTAAAAACAGAGCTTGAAAAGCAAGGACATGCAGTCTTTATCTTCACGACAACCGATAAGGATGTCAATCGTTATGAAGACTGGCAGATTATCCGTATCCCTAGTGTTCCTTTCTTTGCCTTTAAGGATCGACGTTTCGCCTATCGTGGATTTACAAAAGCTCTTGAGATTGCTAAACAGTATCAACTAGACATTATTCATACGCAAACTGAATTTTCTCTTGGTTTATTAGGGATTTGGATTGCGCGTGAATTGCAGATTCCAGTCATTCACACCTATCATACCCAGTATGAAGACTATGTTCACTACATTGCTAAGGGCTTGTTAATTCGTCCTAGCATGGTCAAGTATCTTGTAAGGGGATTTCTTCATGATGTTGATGGAGTGATTTGTCCAAGTGAAATTGTGCGAGACCTCCTATCAGATTATAAGGTCAAAGTAGAAAAACGAGTTATTCCTACAGGGATTGAGCTAGCCAAGTTTGAACGACCTGAGATTGAACCAGAACATATCGTAGACTTACGTGATAAATTAGGCATTAAGAAAGATGAAAAGATGCTTCTTAGTCTTTCCCGGGTGTCTTACGAAAAGAACATTCAAGCTGTTTTGGCAGCACTTCCAGATGTTCTAAAAGAAGAGCAAAATGTTAAATTAGTCGTTGCTGGAGATGGACCTTATCTGGAAAACCTCAAGGAGCAAGCAGAAGATTTGCAGATTCAGGATTCTGTTATCTTTACAGGTATGATCGCTCCAAGCGAGACAGCACTTTACTATAAGGCGGCTGATTTCTTCATTTCAGCTTCAACTAGTGAGACGCAAGGCTTGACCTATCTTGAAAGTCTTGCAAGTAAGACTCCGGTAATAGCTCATGGAAATCCTTATCTAGATAATTTGATTAGCGATAAGATGTTTGGAACTCTTTATTATGAAGAGAGAGATTTAGCAGGGGCTATTTTAGAAGCTTTAATTGCAACTCCAAAGATGGATGAAAAACTTTTGGCTGAAAAATTATATGAAATTTCAGCTGAGAATTTTGCTAAGAGAGTCCATGAGTTTTATTTGGATGCTATCATCTCAAACAATTTTGAAAAAGAATTAACTCGTGATGAGCCGATGACACAACGGATTTTAAAGACAGTATTTTACTTGCCACAGCAGGCAGTTTCAGTTCCAGTCAAAAGTTCTAAACGAATGTTAAAAGCATCCAAGAAACAGTTGAATGATTTGAGAGATTATTGGAATGACTAAGGTCTTCGAAGAAAGGAAATGAAGAAATGAAAAAGAAATTTATGAGAAGCAGTCGAGATCAAAAAATTGGTGGAGTATGCGCTGGTTTAGCTAATTATTTTGATATTGATCCGACAATCGTACGTGTGATCTGGGGAGTTCTAGCTTTTTGTTATGGTAGCGGACTTATTGCTTACTTAATCTTGTGGGCAATTGCTCCAGTCTCGGAAGAGTATTAAAAATAGGGAATTTTAGAAAAGGAGAAAATAATGGCATTTGGTGATAATGGAAAACGTAAAAAAACATTTTTTGAGAAATTGACACTATTCGTCGTTTTGATTATGTTGTTCGTAACCTTAGCAGGTATCTTTGCTACAGCCATCGGTGTATTTAGCAGATTTTAAAATGCTAGATTTTCTAGCAAGTAGTAATAGTTGGTGACTGGGATTTCCCAGCCCTTTTTAAAGTGAGAAAAGAATATGAGTATGTTTTTAGATACAGCCAAGATTAAGGTCAAGGCTGGAAATGGCGGTGATGGGATGGTTGCCTTTCGCCGTGAAAAATATGTCCCTAATGGAGGACCATGGGGTGGTGACGGTGGCCGTGGTGGTAACGTTGTTTTCGTTGTAGATGAAGGTTTACGTACCCTTATGGATTTCCGTTACAATCGTCATTTTAAAGCCCAGTCAGGTGAAAAAGGAATGACTAAAGGAATGCACGGACGCGGTGCAGAAGACTTGATTGTCCGAGTACCTCAAGGTACAACTGTGCGTGATGCAGAAACTGGAAAAGTTATCACTGACTTGATTGAGCACGGCCAAGAGTTTATCGTTGCTCACGGTGGTCGAGGTGGTCGTGGGAATATCCGTTTTGCGACACCAAAAAATCCTGCACCTGAAATCTCAGAAAATGGAGAACCTGGTCAGGAACGTGAGTTACAGTTAGAACTTAAAATCCTTGCGGATGTTGGTTTGGTTGGCTTCCCTTCAGTTGGTAAATCAACTCTACTCAGTGTGATTACCTCTGCAAAACCTAAAATTGGTGCCTACCACTTTACAACAATCGTTCCAAATCTTGGTATGGTCCGTACCCAATCAGGTGAGTCCTTTGCAGTGGCAGACCTCCCTGGTTTGATCGAAGGCGCTAGTCAAGGTGTGGGCTTGGGGACTCAGTTCCTTCGCCATATTGAGCGTACTCGCGTTATCCTTCACATCATCGATATGTCAGCCAGTGAAGGACGTGATCCTTACGAAGATTATCTAGCTATTAACAAAGAGTTGGAATCTTACAACCTTCGTCTTATGGAACGTCCCCAAATCATTGTTGCTAATAAGATGGATATGCCAGAAAGCAAAGAAAACCTTGAAGAATTCAAGAAAAAATTGGCAGCTAACTATGATGAGTTCGAGGACTTACCAGCCATCTTCCCAATCTCAGGTTTGACTAAGCAAGGTCTTGCACCTTTACTTGATGCAACAGCCGAGCTTCTTGATAAGACACCAGAATTCCTTCTTTATGATGAGTCAGAAATGGAAGAAGAAGTTTATTATGGCTTTGACGAAGAAGAAAAACCATTTGAAATTAGTCGTGATGACGATGCAACTTGGGTACTTTCAGGTGAAAAACTCATTAAACTCTTTAACATGACTAACTTTGATCGTGATGAGTCTGTCATGAAGTTTGCTCGTCAGTTGCGCGGTATGGGAGTTGATGAAGCTCTCCGTGCCCGTGGTGCCAAGGATGGAGATCTAGTTCGTATCGGCAAATTTGAGTTTGAGTTTGTAGACTAGGAGATAGCTATGGGAGATAAACCGATATCTTTCCGAGATGCTGATGGAAATTTTGTTTCTGCAGCAGACGTCTGGAATGAGAAGAAGTTAGAAGAACTGTTTAATCGCCTCAATCCAAATCGTGCTTTGAGACTAGCAAGAACTAAAAAGCAAGCTGAAAATAGCAAATCATAAAATAATCCCGTGATGATAGTCATCACGGGATTTTGTTACCGATCAAAAAATAGAGGTGGTGCAAATTGTTTGAGGCGTTCAAAGCAAGATTGAGCTTGTTCTTTATCCTCGCAGATAACCAAACAGACATCATTGCCACAGATGGTAGCCACAACTTCAGGGAAGTTTAGGGCATCTAAGATGGATCCAAAGGATTGCGCCAAACCTGGATAGGTTTTGATGACAACCTGGTGTTGAACAGGATGCATCATGTAGAGGGCTTCCTCCATATACACTTCTAGGCGTTTTTCCCACTTGGATGTAGAGTCAGTGTTGATTGAATAATAGGAGTGTTCACCTTCACGAATCTTAGAAAGATTCATCAGATTGATGTCTCTTGAAAGTGTTGCTTGTGTGACCTGTACTCCGTTTTCAATCAGTAGTTCTTGTAATTCAGTTTGGGTATGAATTTTTTGTTTAGTGATTAGGGCTCGGATGAGCTGGTGTCTTTGCTCGGCTTTGTTCATCTACAGTTACCTCCCTTTTAAAAGGTATCTCAAGATTGGACTGTGCAAGGTCGACAGTCAAGTGATAGTCTGTATTGTCACGTACAGTAATCTCAAAGTCTGTTGTGTAAAGAACGAGACGTACTGTATCGCCTTCTTTTAGTTTGTAAATAGTTGGTTGGAGTTCAAATTGGAATTCCATCCATTCATCTGGCTTGATCTCTTCGATTTTCAATAAACCATGACGATTTTGAAGATTGAGATAGCCTTTGGTGATAACACGCTGTGCATTTAGGCTAAATGGTAGTTCGCAAAGGTTTTCCAGCATGTGGTAACGACCATTATCAATAGTACGAGCAGCCAAAACTCCTGGATATGGTTGTAGGTATTTCTTTTGACCAAGTTCGAGAAATTGGGCAGAGAGAAGACCTTTATTAGTACTTGACTTGAGACGAAGGTTTAGTTTAACACGACCATTGATATGAAGATCTTCAGTCACTGGAAGATCAATGGTAATCTGATTCACCTTACCTTGATACAATTCATTATTAAAGGTTTGGTAGGTCTTTCCAAATCGTTCGAAGTCAGAATCTTGGTAATGATTTTCAATGACAGCTTCTTCAGTACCTAAAGAGAAAGCTTTATGGTCACTTTGATTTCCAAAATCTTCAAGTGACAGCCAGGTTTGAGGAGCAGTATTGTCTTGCCAAACGACTCTTGGAAGTTGGTAGTCAGTTTCTTGCTCCAATAATTTCTGCGTCAAAAGAGTATTCATGGATTCACGGAAATCAATAGACTGCCAGTTGTTCATATAAACATGGGCGCCGTTATGGTAAAAGAGATGTTTTTTAATATTGCTTGGAAGAGCATTGAACATTTGATAGACATGAAGTGGTTTTACATTCCAGTCTTGTGAACCGTGGGTAAAGACAACTTCAGCCTTAACCTTTTGGGCATTGAGTAGGTAGTTGCGGTCATGCCAAAATTGGTTATAATCTCCAGTTTTACGGTCTAAATTTTTCTTCAGTTCTTCTATAGAATCTTTATGAGCCTCGTTTCCACGAATATAGTCACCAGCTAAGAGATTACGAGAATAAGTTAATTCATCTAATGAATCGAAGTCCTCCCCTGGATAGCCACCAGGGCTTGTTACCAGACCATTTTCTCGGTAATAGTTGTACCAAGAAGAAATACCGGCTTCAACAATGATGACCTCTAAACCATCCACTCCTGTGCTAGCAAGACCATTAGACATTGTTCCTAGATAAGAAAGACCAGTAGTGGCGACTTTACCATTGGACCAGTCAGCCTTGACTTGACGTTCACGACTATGGTCTGTAAAGGCACGACAACGACCATTGAGCCAATCAATGACATTTTTATAGGCTTCAACTTGTCGGTAGTCACCATTAATCATCTGACCTTGAGAATCCTTTGTACCAAGACCAGATACGTAGATATTTGCAAATCCTCTTGGAAGGAAGTAGTCGTTAAGTGTGTAGCTGCTATTGATATGAGTCAGTTTTTCTTCGGCTTCTGAAACGAGGTCTGCTTGGCCAACTGGCTCAACAAAACTAATCCTTGGTTCTTCTAAGCCAATCTCGTGAGGTTCTTTGACTGCTAACTCCCCTTCCATTTTGTAAAGAGCTTTATCGCTTGCTTTATCATTGGTTCCTTGATGGTAAGGACTTGCAGTCATGACTGCTGGAATTTTGCCATTGTAAGTCGGACGGATGATGCTAACCTTGACTAAATCAGGTAGACCATCATTATCAGAATCAATACGAGTTTCTACATAAACAACTTCACGAATAACATTGTTAGTTGAGAAAGTAGCCAAACTCTTTCCATTGAAGTAGTGGTAATCATTGTCCTCAGGGATAAGACCATCACTAACTAGCTGATCAATCAAGGTATTTCCCTTTTTAGTGCGCGTGTTAAGGAGTTGATAGAGATTGTCAATCAAATCTCCGTATACAATAGGGAATGCCGTTTCTTTATGAAAAGCTAGACCATCTTCAAAGTCTATTAAGTAGTTGAAACCAAGCAACTGAAAGGTAACAGTATAGAAAATTTCTGAAGTTAATTCACGATCAGAATTGAAGAAAGTGAGTAGATCAGTTTCTTTGTCAACCGCTAAAGTTGTGAGGGGATAATCCGTATTTTTATAATTGAAAAAATAAGTTCTAACAAAAGCTTCAAACTGTTCCTTAGCTGAATCTGTTGGATCAAGCTTGAACCCAAGGTTGGATAATTCCTGTAAAGCTTCTTGCTGGCTTACAGGATAGTAACTGAATTGATTAAAACGCATAGATGCCTCCTTTGAAGAATCATTCTGAATTTATTATATCAAAAAAGCAAGGAAAATGATAGAAAATACAAGTAACTGTTATAATAAACTAAAAAGGAGGACTTCGTGAAATGGAATATAAAAAGACAGATTCGAGGAATCTATTAAATTAAAAATACAGAAATCATAGATTTTGAAAAATAATTGAAATATTTTAGATTGCACGCTTAATATAAAATAAAAAACTAGCCATTGAATTAGTAGCAGTTACTAGATTCTATGACTAGTTGTAGAGTTTAAGGTTTAGACTTGATAATTTTAGTTTGTTTAGATAGG
Source organism: Streptococcus sp. HMSC071D03 (assembly GCF_001812125.1). Taxonomy (NCBI): domain Bacteria; kingdom Bacillati; phylum Bacillota; class Bacilli; order Lactobacillales; family Streptococcaceae; genus Streptococcus; species Streptococcus sp. HMSC071D03. Next base: position 45,456 of record NZ_KV807799.1, on the reverse strand, counting down.
GATAGGAGTGTTTCGTCACTTAATTTAGAATCAGTGATAATAGTATCGATATCTGAAATGTTGTAAAATGTAAAGAAATCAAACTTATCAAATTTGCTATGGTCAGCGAGGAGATACTTTTTATTGGCGTTTTCCAGTGCTAATTTCTGAGCTTCTCCTTCGTCTTCACTAAAAGTAGCGATAGCGTGATCCTTGATACCATTACAACTAACGAAGGCTTTTGAAAATTGCAAATTGGAAATATCTTGGAGGGTTAGAGTGCCTACAAATGCTCCAGTAATTGAACGATAATTACCACCGATTAGAATTAGATCAGTCAACTTACGCTCGTTTAGAATGAGAAATACAGGCAAACTATTGGTAACAACACGGATGTTATCGATAGAAAGCTCACGCGCAAAGAACTCTAACGTAGTACCTGGACCGATAAAAATAGTTTCTCTTTCTTCAACTAAGTGACTAGCAAAGCGAGCAATTTCTTGCTTTTCTGCTGTTTGTAGTCCTTGTTTTTCAACGTTAGAACGCTCATTGTTTAACAAAGAACCTGTTCGAAGTTTTTCAGCTCCACCATGAACTCGAACCAGCAAATCCTTATCCGCTAACTCTTGTAAATATCGTCTAGCTGTCATATCGGAAATATCAAGGCGATTCATAATCTCTTTAACAGTGATAGTCCCTTTTGTATTAACAATTTCTAAAATAGTATCTAGTTTTTCTTGCTTAAGCATCGGATCACCTCCATATCTATTACTATAATACCATAAACTGGAAAATCAATCAATGTAAAGAACAAAAATAAACAAAAACAAAAAAACATCTGAGTTTTTAAACAAAGTCAGATGTTTTCGTAAAGTCTTGTATTAATCTAGACCATAGTTATAGTCATCATCTTGCATAGCTTCAACTTCACCAAGTAGATAACCATTACCAACTTGAGAGAAGAAGTCGTGGTTTGATGTACCAGTTGAAATACCATTCATAACGATAGGGTTGACATCGTCAGCTGAGTCAGGGAAGAGAGGATCTTGCCCCAAGTTCATAAGGGCCTTATTAGCATTGTAACGAAGGAAGATTTTAACTTCTTCAGTCCATCCAACTCCGTCGTATAGGCTTTCAGTATATCCTTCCTCGTTCTCATAAAGAGTATAAAGGAGATCGTACATCCATTCTTTGAGTTTTTCTTGCTCATCTTCTGGCAATTCATTGAAACCAAGTTGGAATTTGTAGCCGATGTAGGTTCCATGAACTGATTCATCACGAATAATCAATTTGATAATTTCTGCTACGTTGGCCAACTTGTTGTTTCCAAGATAGTAGAGTGGTGTAAAGAAACCAGAGTAGAAAAGGAAGGTTTCAAGGAAAACACTAGCTACTTTCTTCTCAAGAGGAGTTCCGTTTAGGTAGATTTCGTTGACGATCTCAGCCTTCTTTTGTAGGTAAGGATTGGTATCAGTCCATTCGAAAATTTCATCAATCTCAGCCTTTGTATTCAAGGTAGAAAAGATTGATGAATAAGATTTTGCATGGACAGATTCCATAAATTGGATGTTATTGAAAACAGCTTCCTCGTGAGGCGTACGAATATCAGCACGAAGGGCTTGAACACCAGTTTCTGATTGCATGGTATCAAGAAGGGTCAAACCTCCAAAAACTTTACCAACAAGGTCTTTTTCCTTGTTAGAAAGCTTTCTCCAGTCATCTAGGTCATTTGACAAGGGAATACGTGTATCAAGCCAGAATTGCTCCGTCAGTTTTTCCCAAGTTGATTTGTCGATGACATCTTCGATGGCATTCCAGTTAATGGCTTTGTAGTAAGTTTCCATTTGAAATCTCTTTCTGTGTTTAGTATTGCGAACTCACAATTATCTCTATTTTATCATAATCCTAGAGGAGTTTCGCACAAAAAGTCGGAAGCCCGACTTTTTTGTTTTTCCATAGTATAGATGCTTATTCCAGTTTAGTTTAGCTCGGTAAATGAATACTTATCTGAGAAAATGTAGTTTCCTCAAGCAAAGATTAAATCACACAGCTCTCACATTGGTTAGCACCGACTTCTCCACCATCATCGGTAAAGGTACGGACGTAGTAGATAGACTTGATACCTTTGTTGAAGGCATAGTTACGAAGGATAGACAAGTCACGTGTCGTTTGTTTGTTTTCTTTTTTCCATTCGTAAAGTCCAGTCGGAATATCACTACGCATGAAGAGAGTGAGTGAAAGTCCTTGGTCTACATGCTCAGTTGCAGCTGCGTACACATCGATGACCTTACGCATATCCATGTCGTAAGCAGAAGTATAGTAAGGGATGGTTTCTGTTGACAATCCAGCAGCAGGGTAGTAGATCTTACCAATTTTCTTCTCTTGACGTTCTTCGATACGTTGCGTAATTGGGTGGATAGAAGCAGAAACATCGTTGATGTAGCTGATCGAACCATTTGGCGCTACAGCAAGGCGATTTTGGTGGTAAAGTCCATCTGCTTTAACTTTATCACGAAGTTCAGCCCAGTCAGCAGCAGTAGGGATAAAGATATCTTTGAAGAGTTCTTTAACACGGTCTGATTTCGGAAGAAATTCTCCAGTCAAATACTTATCAAAGTAGCTTCCGTTAGCATAGTCTGATTTCTCAAAGTTGTGGAAGGTAACACCACGTTCACGCGCGATGTTATTAGATTCTACCAAGGTCCAGTAGTTCATAAGCATAAAGTAAATGCTTGTAAACTCAACAGACTCAGGGGATCCATACTCAATCAGTTGTTGGGCAAGGTAGCTGTGAAGTCCCATAGCACCAAGCCCAAAGGTGTGAGCTTGGCTATTTCCATGGTCGATAGTAGGAACAGCTACGATGTGTGAACTATCTGTAACAAAAGTCAAAGCACGTACCATTGCACGGATAGAGCGACCAAAGTCAGGTGAAGTCATCATGTTGACCACGTTTGTTGAACCAAGGTTACATGAGACATCAGTCCCCATTTTAAGGAATTCTTGAGCATCGTTGATAAGACTTGGTTCTTGGACTTGAAGAATCTCAGAACACAAGTTACTCATGATGATCTTTCCATCAACAGGATTTGCACGGTTAGCAGTATCAATGTTGACTACATAAGGATAGCCAGATTCTTGTTGCAACTTAGAAATTTCAGTTTCCAAATCACGAGCCTTGATTTTTGTCTTACGGATGTTTGGATTTGCTACTAATTCATCGTATTTTTCAGTGATATCGATGTAGTTGAAAGGCACACCATACTCTTTTTCTACAGAATAAGGACTGAAGAGGTACATTTCTTCATTTTTACGTGCTAATTCGTAGAATTTATCTGGTACAACAACACCAAGCGAGAGAGTCTTGACACGAACTTTTTCATCGGCATTTTCCTTCTTAGTTGAAAGGAAGGCGATGATATCTGGGTGAAAGACATTGAGGTAAACAACCCCAGCACCTTGACGTTGCCCCAATTGGTTTGAGTAAGAGAAACTGTCTTCGAAAAGCTTCATAACTGGTACGACACCAGAAGCAGCACCCTCATATCCTTTGATAGGAGCTCCAGCTTCACGAAGATTGCTGAGGGAAATTCCCACACCACCACCGATACGTGAAAGTTGAAGAGCAGAGTTGATAGAACGTCCGATAGAGTTCATATCATCTGTTACCTGGATCAAGAAGCACGATACCAATTCACCACGACGCGCACGACCTGCATTCAAGAAAGAAGGAGTAGCAGGTTGATAACGTTGGTGGATGATTTCGTTGGCGATATCGAGAGCAATCGCTTCATCACCATCTGCGAAATAAAGGGCGTTAAAGAAGACGCGGTCTTCCATGCTTTCAAGATAGTACTCCCCATCATTAGTCTTCAAAGCATATTGATTATAGAATTTATAGGCAGCCATGAAAGACTTAAATTGGAAGTTCTGATCCTTGATAAATTGGTGTAGTTCTTCCAAAAATTCTGGACGGTATTTCTTGATAAATGCTGTTTCAATATAGTTATGTTCAATAAGGAAGTTAATTTTATCCGTAATTGAATGAAAAACCATTGTATTATGTACAACATTTTCTTTAAAGAAGGCTTCAAGAGCTTCCTTGTCTTTGTGAAGCATGATTTGTCCATTCACAGGACGGTTAATTTCGTTATTAAGACGGAAGTAAGTCACATCTTCAAGTTGTTTTAATCCCATAAAAAATCCTTTATCTAATTACAAAAGAAAGGCTTCTAAGGTAGACATAGAAGCTTTTGTCCTGATTCTTAAGCAAGTTGTTTGAGTTTACCTGGTTGGAAACCAGAGAAAACTTCTGTCGGTGTCTGAATAATAGGAGCAGCACTAAAGCCAAGCTCTTTTACTTGATCAATGTATTCAGGTTGTTCATCAAGATTGATTTCTTTATATTCAACATTATTACTGTCTAAAAAACGTTTCGTCATTTTACATTGGACACAGTTGTTTTTAGAATATACGGTTACCATTTCTGTAACTCCTCTTTAAAAAATTATTACTTTCTTAGTATATCAGAAAAAAAAACTTTGTCAACTTTCTAAAACTAAATCTTGTGTAATTGTTTTACCGATTTTACCTACAAACACAATATATAGTGTGGGTTTTGAAAGCAACTAGCGAAAAAGCATTATTTCAATGATTAGGATTTTCACCAAAACTACATACTGTGTTTTGTTAAATTTAATAGAAGATTTTCAGCAAGTTATCTGAAAGGAAATTGAAGAAAGTCCATAAAATACTTGAAAAATATCAATGAAGGTGATATAATACTAAATTGTAAGGGTTATCAGATATGTAACTCAACAAGAAAACTATTAAAGGAGAGTCAAACTATGGCTTCTAAAGATTTCCACGTAGTGGCAGAAACAGGTATTCACGCACGTCCAGCAACATTGTTGGTGCAAACTGCTAGCAAATTTGCTTCAGATATCACTCTTGAGTACAAAGGTAAATCAGTTAACCTTAAATCTATCATGGGTGTAATGAGCCTTGGTGTTGGTCAAGGTGCTGACGTTACAATCACTGCTGAAGGTGCAGACGCTGATGACGCTATTGCTGCAATCTCAGAAACAATGGAAAAAGAAGGATTGGCATAAGGAAATGACAGAAATGCTTAAGGGAATCGCAGCATCTGACGGTGTTGCAGTTGCAAAAGCATATCTACTCGTTCAACCGGATTTATCATTCGAGACTGTTACAGTCGAAGATACAAATGCAGAAGAGGCTCGTTTGGATGTTGCTCTTGAAGCTTCTCAAAACGAGCTTTCTCTTATCCGCGAGAAGGCTGTAGGTACGCTTGGTGAAGAAGCGGCACAAGTATTTGACGCCCACTTGATGGTTCTTGCTGACCCTGAATTGATCGGTCAAATCAAAGAAACTATCCGTGCTAAGAAAGTGAATGCAGAAGCAGGTCTGAAAGAAGTTACAGATATGTTTATCACAATCTTTGAAGGCATGGAAGACAACCCATACATGCAAGAACGTGCAGCGGATATCCGCGACGTAACAAAACGTGTATTGGCTAATCTCCTTGGTAAAAAATTGCCAAACCCAGCTTCTATCAATGAAGAAGTGATCGTGATTGCTCACGACTTGACTCCATCTGATACAGCTCAATTGGACAAAAACTTTGTAAAAGCTTTTGTAACAAACATTGGTGGTCGTACAAGTCACTCAGCTATCATGGCTCGTACACTTGAAATTGCTGCTGTTTTGGGTACAAACAATATCACTGAAATTGTCAAAGATGGTGACCTTCTTGCTGTTAACGGTATTACAGGTGAAGTGATTATCAACCCTACTGAAGAACAAGCGGCTGAATTTAAAGCAGCTGGTGAAGCTTACGCTCAACAAAAAGCTGAATGGGCACTCTTGAAGGATGCTCAAACAGTTACTGCTGACGGTAAACACTTCGAATTGGCTGCCAACATTGGTACTCCAAAAGACGTTGAAGGTGTTAACGAAAACGGTGCAGAAGCTGTAGGTCTTTACCGTACAGAGTTCTTGTACATGGATTCTCAAGACTTCCCAACTGAAGACGAACAGTACGAAGCGTACAAGGCTGTTCTTGAAGGAATGAACGGTAAACCAGTTGTCGTTCGTACAATGGATATCGGTGGTGACAAGGAGCTTCCTTACTTCGATATGCCACATGAAATGAATCCATTCCTTGGTTTCCGTGCTCTTCGTATCTCTATCTCTGAAACTGGAGATGCAATGTTCCGCACTCAAATCCGTGCTCTTCTTCGTGCTTCTGTGCACGGTCAATTGCGTATCATGTTCCCAATGGTTGCGCTTTTGAAAGAATTCCGTGCAGCTAAAGCAGTCTTCGATGAAGAAAAAGCAAACCTTCTTGCTGAAGGTGTTGCAGTTGCGGATGACATCCAAGTTGGTATCATGATTGAAATTCCTGCAGCAGCAATGCTTGCAGACCAATTCGCAAAAGAAGTTGACTTCTTCTCAATTGGTACAAACGACTTGATCCAATACACAATGGCAGCAGACCGTATGAACGAGCAAGTTTCATACCTTTACCAACCATATAACCCATCGATCCTTCGTTTGATCAACAACGTTATCAAAGCAGCTCACGCTGAAGGTAAATGGGCTGGTATGTGTGGTGAGATGGCTGGTGACCAAACAGCTGTTCCACTTCTTGTCGGAATGGGCTTGGATGAGTTCTCTATGTCAGCTACATCTGTACTTCGTACACGTAGCTTGATGAAGAAACTTGACACTGCTAAAATGCAAGAATACGCTAACCGCGCTCTTACAGAATGTTCAACAATGGAAGAAGTTCTTGAACTTTCTAAAGAATACGTTGACTTCGATTAATCAAGTACAAATCCTTGTAGCTTCTAGCTATGAGGACTTTTTCTTCTCTTTTTGTAGAAAACTCCATCTGTAAAATTTATCAAAAATATGGTAAAATAGACAAGGGAAAATACAAGGAGGCTACAATGCAAAATAGACCAATCATTATCGGAGTAACAGGGGGATCTGGAGGAGGAAAGACAAGCGTATCTAAAGCAATCTTATCGCATTTTCCAAATGAGAAAATAGCTATGATTGAGCATGATTCCTACTATAAAGATCAATCACATCTAACCTTTGAAGAACGTATCAAGACCAACTATGACCACCCTTTTGCTTTTGATACTGATTTGATGATTGCGCAAATCAAAGAGTTGTTGGCAGGACGTCCAGTTGATATTCCTACCTACGACTATGCTGCCCATACCAGAAGTTCTAAAACCTATCGTCAAGAACCCCAAGATGTCTTTATCGTAGAAGGAATCTTGGTTTTGGAGGACAAACGTCTTCGTGATTTGATGGATATCAAGATTTTCGTAGATACAGATGATGATGTCCGTATTATTCGCCGTATTAAACGTGATATGGAAGAACGTGGTCGTAGCCTGGATAGCGTTATTGACCAGTATCTTGGTGTGGTAAAACCCATGTATCATCAATTTATTGAGCCAACAAAGCGTTATGCAGATATCGTTATTCCAGAAGGAGTGACCAATACAGTAGCTATTGATTTGTTAACAACAAAGATTGAAAAGATTTTAGAAGAAGCACGTCTTGCCCAATAATAAGCAGATAACAAGGCTGTGGGAAAGTAAAGATTTTATCAAGATTGAATCTTTTTCTCATATCCGTGAATCTTTACAATCATGCTTTTAGATAGAGAAAAATATTGTTTCAAAGGATTTTTTGACTCTTTAAGATTCACTAAATGCTGGAGCAGAGTTTCAGCGCAAATAAAAATCGAGAGTGGGACAGAAATCGGTAATTCGTTAGAAT
>NZ_KV807799.1:0-37553 GCF_001812125.1 Streptococcus sp. HMSC071D03 | reverse complement strand
AATTGAGAGGCTAGGACTTTTGTCCCAGCCTCTTATTTTTTGATTTTTTCAAGTCTCGGAACAATAACTAGGGTGAGTATTGCTGAGATAATCAGTTCTGCGATAGAGTTTGTTGAGATAACAGTAGCTAATAGTTTCTGGATATTTCCGTCAAAAACATTTCCAAAGAGGAAGAAGATACCGCCTAGTACAAATACAGTATTAGTAAGGGAACCAAGTGCTCCCGCAAAGATAAGCCCCGTCTTGTTTCTGAGGAGTTTATAGACAAAGTATGGTGTCAAACCGATTAAGATACGAGGAATAATAGCAATAGCAAGTGAAGCTAGATTCCCATTTGGTACAAAAGGAGAGAAAAGGTAGCTAGTTGGGAGAATAGTGATCGTATTGACAGTCAAGCTAATCATTCCCATCAAGAAACCTAAGATAGCCCCAATCCGTGGTCCGTAGATGATACTAGCAATGATGACCGGGATATGGACAATGGTTGGTTTAATTGGGAAAGGCAAGACATTAAAGACAATAGAGCTCAGCAAATGAATGACAATCATGCTGGCAAAAAAGATAGCAATAGGAGCAATATTAGAGCGTTTGTTCATGAAGTTTTTCCTTTATCAGTTGTAAAATAGTATCAAGATCAGCAAGAGCACCCCGTCCTACATCGCCACAGGCCAGTAGGGATTCTTTTGGAGCAATAATTGTATAACCATAAGTTTCTAAAGTTTTTAAGTTTGTTTGAGTTGCTGGATGGTCATACATTTTGGTATTCATAGCAGGTGCCACTAGTTTTGGAATATAGTGGGGCAAGGCAAGAGCAGTAGAGGTTACCATATTGTCGGCAAAACCATATGCTACTTTTGCAATCGTATTAGCGGTAGCAGGGGCAAGGATAAACAAATCTGTTTCTTTGCCAAGTTCGATATGATTGACTTTGTCAGGATAAGGTTCCTGCATAACATCCAGATGTACGGTATTTTGAGATAGGACTTGAAGGGTTAAAGGTTGAATAAAGGCAGTCGCAGCCTGGGTCATAAGTACCGAAACAGAATGCCCCTGTTTCTTCAAGTTACTAACCAAATCAGCAGCCTTGTAAGAAGCGATAGAGCCTGTAACAGCGAGTGTAATACGAGCCATAATTTTCCTTTCTAACGATCAAGTTCTTGAATGCTCTTGGTTAACAAGTCAGCAATTTCTTGCTTGCTAGTAGCAAGCTGATAATCTTTTTCTTCTACTAGATAAGCTAGGTGCTGAGTCGCATTAATCTGAGTGAGGTCATTAGCGACAATTAAGTCAGCTTGATTCTTTTCAAGACTTTCTCTAGCGATTTGAATCAGATGCTCCTTGGTAACATCTACAAGGAGTTTAAAGCCAATGAGATGGATACTTGGATTCCATTCTTTAACAAGAGAGATGATCTTTGGATTTTTCTTGAGAAAAAGGACTTGTACCTCATCCTTAGAGGAGATCTTTGTTTCCATATTTTTCTTATGCAAAAATTCACTTAAATCTTGACTTGCTTGAACTTCATCGAGACCAGTCATGTAAACAGGACTATAGTCAGAGACTGCCATGGAATGAATCAAAACTTGATAATCAGGAACAATCCGTTTCATCTCTCGAAGTAAATCGGAAGTGTTTTTGATTTCAATGATGGATAAATTCGAGTGTGGTTCTGGTTTTAGTGCTTGTTGCGTAGTAATCAGACAAACTTGGTGACCAGCCTTTAGTAAAGTCTCAGTTATTACTTTACCAAGTCTACCAGTAGAGTGATTGGTAATGGAGCGAACTTGATCTATTGCTTCACTTGTACCACCAGATGTAACTAAAATTTTCATAGAACTATTGTACAAAAAAATGAGCAGTAAGTAAAATGAAAGCGATAAAATATTATGTAAAATCCTAACTTTAATCCATAGTTAAAACTTATAAAGGCATATAAAAATTTAAATAGTAGCCGATAAATCCTTTGAGGACGCTATATTTACGAACGTTATCAAGCTTTATGTATGTTAAAAATCTTGTTTTGTGTTATAATGAATTAACACATTTGAGGTAGAGGAGTTTGTTATGAAAACAGATATTGAAATTGCACAGAGTATCGAGTTAAAACCAATCGTTGATGTTGTAGAGAAACTAGGCATCTCTTACGATGATTTAGAATTATACGGAAAATATAAGGCTAAACTTAGCTTTGATAAAATTCGTGAGGTTGAGGCAAATCCAGTTGGTAAATTGATCCTGGTGACAGCTATCAACCCAACACCTGCTGGTGAAGGAAAATCAACTATTACCATCGGACTTGCTGATGCTTTGAATAAGATTGGTAAGAAAACCATGATTGCCATTCGTGAACCTTCTCTTGGTCCTGTAATGGGGATTAAAGGTGGTGCAGCTGGTGGTGGTTATGCTCAAGTACTACCAATGGAAGATATCAACCTTCACTTTACTGGGGATATGCACGCTATCACAACTGCAAACAATGCTCTCTCTGCCTTGATTGACAATCACTTGCACCAAGGAAATGAGCTAGGAATTGACCAACGTCGTATTCTTTGGAAACGTGTTGTTGACTTAAACGACCGTGCTCTTCGTCATGTAACTGTTGGACTCGGTGGTCCTCTTAATGGTATTCCTCGCGAAGATGGATTTGATATCACAGTTGCTTCAGAGATCATGGCTATCCTTTGTTTGGCAACTGATATTGAAGATTTGAAACGTCGTTTGGCTAATATCGTCATCGGCTACCGTTATGATCGCACACCAGTTTCAGTTGGTGATTTACAGGTTGAGGGTGCCTTGGCATTGATTTTGAAAGATGCTATTAAACCCAACTTGGTTCAAACAATATATGGTACACCTGCATTCGTACACGGTGGCCCATTTGCCAATATCGCTCATGGTTGCAACTCTGTATTAGCAACAAAAACTGCTTTACGTTTAGCAGATTACACAGTGACAGAAGCTGGCTTTGGTGCAGACCTTGGTGCAGAGAAGTTCCTGGATATCAAGACTCCAAACTTGCCAACAGCTCCAAGTGCAGTAGTCATTGTAGCGACTCTTCGTGCCCTTAAAATGAATGGTGGAGTTGCTAAAGATGCTCTGACAGAGGAAAATGTGGAAGCAGTACGTGCTGGATTTGCAAACTTGAAACGCCACGTTGAGAATATCCGTAAGTTTGGTATTACAGCAGTTGTTGCTATCAATGAATTTGTATCTGATACAGAAGCTGAAATCGCAGCCTTGAAAGAACTTTGTGCTTCAATCGATGTACCAGTCGAATTAGCGAGCGTATGGGCTGATGGAGCTGAAGGAGGAGTGGCTTTGGCTGAAACTCTCGTCAAAACAATTGACGAAAATCCAGCAAATTATACACGTTTGTATGACAACGACCTTTCTGTTCAAGAAAAGATTGAAAAGATTATCACTGAAATCTATCGTGGTAGCAAAGTAAACTTTGAGAAGAAAGCTAAAACCCAAATTGCACAAATCGTTCAAAATGGTTGGGATAAATTGCCAATCTGTATGGCTAAGACACAGTACAGTTTCTCAGATAATCCAAATGCACTTGGAGCACCTGAAAACTTTGAAATTACTATTCGTGAATTGGTACCAAAACTTGGTGCAGGCTTTATCGTTGCCCTTACTGGTGATGTCATGACCATGCCTGGACTTCCAAAACGTCCTGCCGCTCTCAACATGGATGTTGAAAGTGATGGAACTGTTCTTGGATTATTCTAATTGAACAACAAAAAGACAAGCTCAAAATCGAGTTTGTCTTTTATTTGAATACTAAAAAATCTCCTAGAATGTAACTAGGAGATTTGTATTTTATTTCATAGTTGGGAAGAGCAATACATCACGGATAGTAGTAGTATCAGTGAGGAGCATGCAGAGACGGTCGATACCGATTCCCAAACCACCTGTTGGAGGCATACCGTATTCAAGGGCTTCGATGTAGTCGTAGTCAATACCTGTAGCTTCATCGTCACCAAGTTCTTTGGCTTTGGCTTGAGCTTCAAAACGGCTAAGCTGGTCGATTGGGTCGTTCAACTCAGTAAAGGCATTTCCGTATTCTTTAGTCATGATGAAGAGCTCGAAACGATCAGTAAAGCGATCATCTTCAGGGTTCTTCTTAGCAAGTGGAGATACAGCTACTGGATGACCATAGACAAAGGTAGGTTGAATCAAAGTCTCTTCAACAAATTCTTCAAAGAAAGCATTGATGATATGACCAACTTCAGTATAGTGTTTTTCAACTGGAACTTTCTTTTCAGCTGCGATTGCCTTAGCTTCTTCTAAAGTCATATCTTTCCAGAAATCAACACCTGTAATTTCCTTGATTGCATCAACCATGTGTACACGTTTAAATGGTTCATTGATCTTGATCTCAGTTCCTTGATAGTTGACTGGACCATCACCTTTAACTGATTTAGCAGCGTGTTGGATAATGCCTTCAGTTAAGTCCATAATGTCTTGGAAGTCTGCATAAGCTTGGTAAACTTCGATAGAAGTGAACTCAGGGTTGTGTGTAGCATCCATTCCTTCGTTACGGAAGATACGGCCAATCTCATAAACACGTTCCATACCACCGACGATAAGACGTTTTAAGTGAAGCTCAGTCGCGATACGAAGCACCATATCAATATTTTGAGCATTGTGGTGAGTGATAAATGGACGCGCAGATGCTCCACCAGCCTCATTGTGAAGAACAGGTGTTTCAACTTCAAGGAAACCTTTTTGATCAAGGTAACGACGGATTTCAGAGATGATTTTTGAACGAGTAACAAAGCGTTCAAAGCTTTCACGGTTAGAAATCAAATCAAGGTAACGTTTACGGTAGATGGTTTCAACGTCAGTTAGACCGTGGAATTTTTCAGGAAGTGGACGAAGAGCTTTAGACAAGTGAGTGATGTGTGTAGCCTTGATAGAGAGTTCTCCCATATCCGTACGCATAACTTCACCTTCGACACCAAGGAAGTCTCCTAAGTCAGCCTTTTTAAAAATTTCGTAGTTTTCTTCACCGACAGCATCCTTACGAACGTAGATTTGGATTTGACCTTCGCGGTCTTGAAGGTGGGCAAATCCAACCTTACCTTTACCACGTTTTGTTACTAAGCGTCCTGCAATAGTAGCAGTTTCGTTCAATTCATGTAGTTGTTCCTTATCGAGGTCAGCATATTTATCTTTTAATTCTTGTGAGTTAGCAGTGCGTTCAAATCGTTTACCGAATGGATCGATTCCTTGTTCGCGGAGCGCAGCCATTTTTTCACGGCGAACGATCTGCTGGTCATTTAGTTCTTCCATATGTTCTGTTGACATTTTTTCCTCCTAGTTTTTACTCAATTCTTGATACGATGAGTCTTTTTTGCGATACTCCCATTTTATCATAAAAGTTAAATAAATTCACGGATATTCTACAAAATCTAAAAAGAACTTAACAGTGATTGCTAAGTTCAGTTATTATCTTGATAAGAAGTGTCGTTCCAGACTATGAGGTTGAAGTTTTTAAAGTCTTGGGTTTCCAGAATAGTAACACTTGCATTTGCTAAACCACCATCTTTTCTAAGTAGTGGAGTATCATAGCCAAGAAGAGATTGAATGCTGGCTGTGAGATTGGCTCCGTGACCGACGATTAAAACATGATCAAAATCTTGATCTTGAAGTGATTTAACAAAATTGATAGTTCGTTGTGTTGTTTGATAAACGGACTCAGCACCAAACATAGTCGAATCAAACTTCGCTAAATTGCTACGGAGAGCATTCATTTGATCGGGATAGATTGCTTTTAAAGTTGCAAATTTTGCTCCTTCAAGTTTTCCAAGTTGCCATTCTCTTAGAAGGGATGTTTCTTGTAAGGGACAGCTATCTTTCAGTTGACTTTGGATAATCTGAGCAGAAGTTACGGCACGAGGAAGATCACTAGAATAAATCACATTAAATGGAATTTCCTGGAGATACTGGCCCAATTGTTTTAAGGTCTCAATGGATTTCTCAAGGAGTGGTGAGTCACCACTTGCCCCTTGAAAACGTCCTTCAAGATTCCAAAGAGTTTTACCGTGGCGAACAAAGTATAGTTTCATTGATCATTGTCCTTCTATAATATCTGCAAATTCTGCTTTAACAAAGCTTGCAAGGTCTTTTGGGTTGATAATAATACTATGCCCAACTTCACCTGCCGAAACGATCATTTCTTCAAGCTCAAGTGCACTTTGATCGATAAAGATAGGGTAGTTATGTTTTTGACGAATTCCAACTGGATTATTGGCGCCATGGATATAGCCTGTTGTCTTTTCGAGGTCTTTTTGTGGAATCATGCTGACTTTCTTATTACCAGAAATCTTAGCAAGCTTCTTTTCAGAAAGGTGTTCAGTGATAGGAAGAATGCCGATAATGGGTCCAGTCTTATCTCCCAGAAGTGCTAGAGTCTTAAAAATCTGACTCTTTTCATAACCTTGAGGCATCTCACCTTCCAGGGCATTAATTTGAATACCCGTATGGTTTATTCCTGCCTTGGTTAAAATTTGTTGGACCAAGGTTTTCTTGACTTTTACTTTTTTTGCCATTATTTATACTTATCCTCCAATTGACTCATCCAGATTCCCAACCAAATCCCTAGTGCGAAGAAGAAAGCAATCAGTACATATGAAACTAGTGACAAACCACTGTAACTAATACTTTCAGCATTGCCAGCGTTTGGAATAAGGATCAAAAGTGTACTTGATAGTACAATTCCAATGATAAAATGATACACACGTGAGTGATATAGGCGAAGAGCGTAGTCCATGAATTTTGAGAAGATAATCAGAGTGATAAGAAGCCCAATCCCAATTGGTAAGAAGGTTCCTAACAAATCAAAAGTCTTGAACCCTGTTAACATAGGGCCATAAAGGCCAAGAATCAAGAGAAGATTAGAAGGACTAAGCCCTGGAACCAAAATTCCAAGCGCCAACAAACAACCAGCCAGTGTAAAGTTAAGGAAGCTTGCAGATAGAGAACCAACTACAAAATTCAAGGCGTAGAGGGCAAGACCTGAGATGATGAAGGTTGCCCAAAACCATATGTGGTCAACCTTATCTCTATCAGAATCACGAGTTGATTCTTTGACAAGACTTGGGCTGGTACCAATGATGGCACCAGCAAAACTCCACAATACAAACACTTGATAATTCTCTAAAAGATACTCGATTGGATAGGAGAAGAGTCCAATACCTAGTAACATCCCAATGCCGACAGGAAGGAAAAAGAGCACATCTTCTTTTAAATTCTTAAAAGGATGGGCAAGAAAACGAATCATTCTTTCATAAATTCCCAAGATAGCGGCAAGAACGCCACCAGAAATCCCTGGTAGAATGAAACCTAGGGCGATTACAATTCCCTTAATAATTTTTGATAGCCATGATAACATAGAGGGCCTCCGAGATTTATATTCTATATAGATAAAACAGTGATTTAATACTGAAAAATAAAGAAAAGCAAGCAGAAAGCAATGTCTGACTTGCTTATTGTGATAGTGATTAAGGATTTAAAAACAATTTTCTAAAGGTTTCTTCCTTGTTCTTTGATGAAGAAATAAGGTTCAAATCGAGGTGATGTTCAAACCCACCAAGATTTCCATGGGAAGTGTATTGGTGAAGGTCGTAGCTAAGATCTGTTTTTGGAGCACTCTCATAGTAACCTGAGTTGGTTCCATAGGAAGGTATCCAGATAGCCGAGTAATTATCAACGCTGATACTATGTTCCTCCATAAAGTAAACACCAACATAGATACCAATATTTTTTGCTCCCAATGAAGCTAATTTGGCACGAAAGGCCTCAACTCCCTGATTCATGTCAGACATAGTCTTGTCTTCAACATCAAGCCAATAGTAGCTAGGATTATAGGGAGAAGCAGCATTATAGAAGACTTCAGCAGCTTTTTCCATTTCTTCGACATTTTTACCAGCTACATAGGCATAAACAGCGACTGGAATATTTCGTTTTTGAAATTCTGTGATGTGTTCTTTATAAGCCTTATCAACCCCATTTTTAAATGAAGCATCGTTTTCAACAGAAGCTTGAGCTCCACTATGAACCCGAACGATTGCACCTGAAATATTTTGAGTTAAGGTGTCATAATTGATCTCAGATGGTCTTTGCCAGCCAGAAACATCAATAATCGGCTTGTTGATATTATGTAAAGCTTGAGTTTCTACTTGAACTGGATTTTGCTTTGTTTTGACTGGATGGTCTTCAAACTTGGGTCTGTTAATGATTAAAATACCCACGATAGTCGCTAATACAGTAAAAATAAAAACAGGATTTATTTTCTTTCTCATACTTTTATAGTGTATCGTAAATGGTGAAAAAAATCAAAAAAAATACTCAAAATCCTCTAGGAAATGCGATGTTTTATAGCACTTGCCCTCTTTTGTGTTTGAAAGAGCAAAAATATGATATAATTAAAAGGAATTTCTATAGAAAAGAGAAAAATATGGCAAATTATGCAGTTATTTTAGCAGCGGGTAAAGGTACTCGTATGAAATCAGATCTACCAAAAGTCATGCACAAGGTTGCAGGAATTTCTATGCTGGAGCATGTTTTTCGTAGTGTTGGGGCAATTAAGCCTGAAAAAACAGTAACGGTTGTAGGACATAAAGCAGAACTAGTGGAGCAAGTTTTGGCTGGTCAAACTGATTTTGTGAGACAATCTGAACAATTAGGTACAGGTCATGCAGTCATGATGGCTGAGCCAATTCTTGAAGGACTTTCCGGACAAACATTGGTTATTGCTGGTGATACACCACTAATAACTGGTGAAAGTCTAAAGAACTTGATTGATTTCCACGTTAATCACAAGAACGTAGCTACAATTCTTACTGCAGAAGCTGAAGATCCGTTTGGTTATGGGCGTATTGTTCGTAACGAGAATGCTGAAGTACTTCGTATCGTGGAGCAGAAAGATGCGACTGATTTTGAAAAACAAATCAAGGAGATCAATACAGGAACCTATGTCTTTGATAATGCTCGTCTTTTTGAAGCACTTAAGAATATCAATACCAATAACGCTCAAGGCGAATACTACATCACAGATGTGATTGGTATTTTCCGTGAAGCAGGGGAAAAAGTTGGTGCTTATACTCTAAAAGACTTTGATGAAAGTCTCGGAGTTAATGACCGTGTTGCCCTTGCGACAGCTGAAGGCATTATGCGTCGCCGTATTAACCAAGCGCATATGGTCAATGGGGTTAGTTTTGTGAATCCTGAAGCTACTTACATTGATATTGATGTTGAAATCGCTCCAGAAGTTCAAATCGAAGCAAATGTAACCCTCAAAGGTTCTAGTAAGATTGGTACAGGAACTGTTTTGACCAACGGAACTTATATCGTTGATAGTAGCATCGGAGCAGGAGCAGTGATTACCAATTCAATGATTGAGGAAAGCTCAGTTGCTGATGGCGTTACAGTTGGTCCTTATGCTCATATCCGTCCGGGATCAAGCCTTGCAAAAGATGTGCACATTGGAAACTTTGTAGAAGTCAAAGGATCTAGCATTGGTGAAAATACAAAAGCTGGTCATTTAACTTATATTGGTAACTGTGAGGTTGGTAGTGATGTCAACTTCGGTGCAGGAACGATTACTGTAAATTACGATGGTCAACACAAATTTAAAACAACCATTGGAAACAATGTTTTCGTTGGATCTAATTCAACTATCATTGCTCCAGTAGAACTTGGAGATAACTCTCTTGTTGGAGCAGGTTCAACCATTACTAAGGATGTCCCAGCTGATGCCATTGCTATTGGACGAGGTCGTCAAGTCAATAAGGATGAATATGCAACTCGCCTCCCTCATCATCCTAACAATAAATAGGAGCTAACGATGGAATTCGAAGAAAAGACTATAAGTCGTAAAGAAATCTATAAAGGACCGATCTTCCAATTGGTTCAAGACCAGGTTGAACTCCCTTCTGGCAAAGGTAGAGCGCAACGTGATTTGATTTTCCACAATGGAGCAGTTTGTGTCCTTGCAGTCACTCCAGAAAATAAGATTGTCCTTGTTAAACAATATCGCAAAGCGATTGAAAAAGTCTCTTATGAAATTCCTGCAGGTAAACTTGAAATCGGGGAGAATGCAGATCCAGAAGCAGCAGCCCTTCGTGAGTTAGAGGAAGAAGCAGCCTATACTGGCAAATTAAGCCTTGTCTATGATTTTTACTCAGCGATTGGATTTTGTAACGAGCGCTTAAAACTTTACTTGGCAAGCGATTTGACAAAAGTTGAAAATCCTCGTCCTCAGGATGAAGATGAGACTTTGGAGTTGCTTGAAGTCAGTCTTGACCAAGCTAAAGCACTGATCCAGTCAGGAGATATTTGTGATGCCAAGACCATCATGGCTATCCAGTACTGGGAATTACAAAGAAATAGTGGAGGAACCCATGGGTAAACCTTTATTAACAGATGAAATGATTGAACGTGCCAATCGAGGAGAGGACATCTCAGGTCCTCCCTTGCTAGATGATGAGGAAACTAAGATTTTACCGACTTCTTCTCAAAATTTTGGCTATTCGCGAACCAGAGATCATGGTTTTAGCCAGGATACACTGACCATCGAAGTTGAACCTTCTATTCACAAAAGTCGTCGGATTGAAAATACTAAGAGAAATGTCTTTAATTCTAAATTAAACAAGATTCTTTTTGCAGTCATTTTTCTTTTGATTTTGTTAATTCTAGCAATGAGATTTATTTAAGGGGTCTATCATGAAAATTGGAATTATTGCAGCTATGCCTGAAGAACTAGCTTACTTGCTCCAACACTTGGATGATGCCCGTGAAGAAAAGGTTCTGGGAAATAGCTATCACACAGGAAAAGTTGGCTCTGTTGAACTTGTACTCGTAGAGAGTGGTATCGGAAAAGTCATGTCTGCTATGAGTGTCGCTATCTTAGCGGATCACTTTCAAGTAGATGCCGTGATTAATACTGGATCTGCTGGTGCAGTAGCAAATGGGATCGCAGTAGGGGATGTAGTGATTGCAGATAAGCTTTGCTATCACGATGTTGACGTGACTGCCTTTGGCTATGATTATGGTCAAATGGCAAGACAACCCCTCTACTTTGAATCAGACAAAAAATTTATTAGTTTGATTCAAGAGAGTTTGTCTAAATTGGAACAAACTTGGCACTTAGGCCTAATCGCTACAGGTGATAGTTTTGTTGCTGGGGAAGATAAAATCAAAGCGATAAAAGAGCAATTCCCTCAAGTTCTTGCTGTAGAGATGGAAGGGGCAGCTATTGCTCAAGCAGCTCATGCCTTGAATTTACCTTTCTTAGTCGTTCGTGCCATGAGTGACAATGCCAACCATGAAGCATCCGTTTCCTTTGATGAATTTATCGTAGAAGCAGGACGTCGTTCTGCCCAAGCCCTAATGACGCTTTTGCAGTCTATAAAGGATTAATAGAAGAATTACTGAGAGTGGGACAGAAATCGGTAATTCGTTAGAATTCGATTTCGTCGTCCCACCTCCGCACAGTTGAGTAGGGCTGTAAAAGCTGATGAAATCAGCGTAGTAGAGCCCACTCAACCACTGCGTCTTGCTCGACAATCAAAAGAGAATTGAGAGGCTAGGACTTTTGTCCCAGCCTCTTCTTGTTTTGCCAACTAAAATAATCAGAAGGTTCCTAAGAAAAGTTATTTTCAAACTTTTTTGATATAATAGAAACATTGACTTGAAGAATAAGGAAGAGAAAATGAACGAATTATTAAAGGGGATGAATGACCGTCAAGCTGAGGCTGTTCAAACGACTGAAGGTCCTTTGCTGATCATGGCGGGGGCTGGTTCTGGAAAGACCCGTGTTTTGACCCACCGTATTGCCTACTTGATTGATGAAAAGATGGTCAACCCATGGAATATCTTGGCCATTACCTTTACCAATAAAGCGGCGCGTGAAATGAAGGAGCGTGCTTATGGGCTCAACCCAGCTACTCAGGATTGTTTGATCGCGACCTTCCACTCTATGTGTGTGCGTATCCTACGTCGTGATGCGGACCATATTGGCTACAATCGCAATTTCACGATTGTGGATCCAGGGGAGCAGCGGACTCTCATGAAACGCATCCTCAAACAGTTAAACTTGGATCCTAAAAAATGGAATGAACGCACCATTTTGGGAACCATTTCCAATGCTAAGAATGATCTGATTGACGATGTGGCTTATGCTGCCCAGGCAGGAGATATGTACACGCAAATTGTAGCTAAGTGTTATACGGCCTATCAGAAAGAACTTCGTCAGTCAGAGTCGGTGGACTTTGATGACTTAATCATGTTGACCTTGCGTCTCTTTGACCAAAATCCTGATGTTTTGACTTATTATCAGCAGAAGTTCCAGTACATCCACGTTGATGAGTATCAAGATACCAACCATGCCCAGTATCAATTAGTTAAACTCCTGGCTTCACGCTTTCAAAATATCTGTGTAGTTGGGGATGCAGACCAGTCTATCTATGGTTGGCGTGGTGCTGATATGCAGAATATCTTGGACTTTGAGAAGGATTATCCTCAAGCCAAGGTAGTTTTGTTGGAGGAAAATTACCGCTCAACCAAGACCATCCTCCAAGCTGCTAATGACGTTATCAAAAACAATAAAAATCGTCGTCCTAAGAATCTCTGGACTCAAAATACTGATGGGGAACAGATTGTCTACTATCGTGCTAATGATGAACAAGACGAGGCTGTCTTTGTAGCCAAAACTATTGATGAACTTGGTCGAAGCCAAAACTTCCTCCACAAGGACTTTGCAGTTCTTTACCGTACCAATGCCCAATCTCGTACTATTGAAGAAGCTTTGCTTAAGTCCAATATTCCTTATACCATGGTAGGTGGAACAAAATTCTACAGCCGTAAGGAAATTCGTGATATTATCGCTTATCTGAATCTCATTGCCAATTTGAGTGACAATATCAGTTTTGAACGCATCATCAATGAACCTAAACGTGGCATTGGCCCTGGAACAGTAGAGAAAATTCGTGACTTTGCCAACGTACAAAATATGTCCATGCTAGATGCTTCAGCTAACATCATGTTATCAGGGATAAAAGGTAAGGCAGCTCAGTCGATCTGGGATTTTGCCAATATGATACTGGATTTACGGGAGCAACTGGACCAATTAAGCATTACTGAGTTAGTAGAAGCAGTCTTAGAAAAGACAGGCTACGTGGATATTCTCAATGCCCAGGCGACTTTGGAAAGCAAGGCTCGGGTTGAAAATATCGAGGAGTTCCTTTCTGTTACTAAGAATTTCGATGATAATCCAGATAATCAAGAAGAAGAAACTGGACTGGATAAACTCAGTCGATTCTTGAATGATCTTGCCTTGATTGCAGATACAGACTCTGGCAGTCAGGAAACATCAGAAGTAACCTTGATGACGCTCCATGCTGCCAAGGGACTGGAGTTTCCAGTTGTATTCTTGATTGGGATGGAAGAAAATGTCTTTCCACTTAGTCGTGCAGCAGAAGACATGGATGAATTGGAAGAGGAACGCCGTCTAGCCTATGTTGGTATCACGCGCGCAGAGAAAATTCTCTATCTGACTAATGCTAACTCACGCTTGCTGTTTGGTCGAACGAACTATAATCGCCCAACACGCTTTATCAATGAGATTAGTTCAGATTTGTTAACTTATCAAGGTTTGGCGCGTCCAGCTAATAGTAGCTTCAAAGCATCTTATAGCAGTGGTGGTGTCGCCTTTGGTCAAGGCATGAGTCTAGCTCAAGCTCTACAAGATCGTAAACGCAATGCAGCACCAAGATCCATTGAATCAAAAGGACTACCTTTTGGACAATTTGCTGCTGGATCAAAATCAATTTCAAGTGAAACCAGCTGGTCAATTGGTGATATTGCCCTTCATAAGAAGTGGGGTCAAGGAACTGTTCTAGAAGTTTCAGGAAGTGGAGCTACTCAGGAATTGAAAATCAATTTCCCAGATGTCGGCCTCAAAAAACTTTTAGCCAGTGTAGCACCGATTGAGAAGAAGTAAGTTTTTTAAATGAATAAGATTCCCTATAGAAATAACAAGGGGGGGTTCTGTTCCTCTTATCACAAGATTGTGATAATTTACATTTTCTTAACAAAAAGTTTTTTTGCTCACACGATTTTAAAAATAGTGTATAATTGAGACTGTTTTTGAAAGGAGAAGAAAATGAGTGAAAAACAAATGAAAACATTAGGTTGGATTGCAACCTTTATGTCTGTTATGATGTATATCTCATATATTCCACAAATTATGAACAACCTTGCGGGTCAAAAAGGAAACTTTATCCAACCAGCAGTAGCTGCAATTAACTGCAGTCTTTGGGTATACTACGGACTCTTTAAAAAAGAACGAGATATTCCTTTGGCAGCAGCCAATGCACCAGGTATTGTTTTTGGGATTATTACCGCATTGACAGCTTTATTCTAAAACATAAAGTAAACTCTTCTTCGTATCTAGTTATGAGGGAGATTTTTTCTTTATCCAAAATTCCTAAAAAAACATGATATAATACTATTAGAAAGGTTGGTGTTTATGGCTAGAATACTTATCATTGAAGATAATAATGAGATTCAAGAAATTTTGAGAACTCTTCTTTCTGAGGAACATGAGGTGATTCAAGCTTTTTCTGGTACTGAAGGAATGATTCGTTTTGAGCAAGGCGGCATTGATCTAATCTTGTTAGATATTATGCTTCCTGGAAAAAATGGCGATCAGGTTTTAAAAGCCATTAGACAAGCTAGTTCAGTACCTGTCATCATGCTAACTGCCCTAAGCGATAAAAAGCTCATCAGTCAATATCTCTTAGATGGTGCTAATGATTATATTACGAAGCCTTTTGATTTGGATGAAGTTTTTGCTAGGGTTACGGTTCAATTACGTCAAAATAGTGATAAGCAATCAGCTGAAATCGAACATCCTGACAAGTTGATTCAACAGTTAAAAAATATTCAGTTTGATGCAGATAGTTTTGAAATCAAAAATAGCCAGGAAACTATTCGCCTAGCTAAGAAAGAATGTTTGATTCTCCAAACCTTACTGGGACATCCTAAGAAAATTTTCACGAAAGAAGAACTCTATGAATTGGTCTGGGAGGATACTTATTTACCAGGCGATAATACTCTCAACACTCATTTAAGTAATCTCCGTAAAAAATTAGGCCAACTGGATCCAGAGCAAGAGTATATTGAAACTATCTGGGGAGTTGGTGTTCGGTTAAAAGGAGATGAGCAATGATCTACATTTTACTATCTTTGCTAGTGCTGGTCATTATCCTATTGACGATATGGTTGATTCGCTATCATCTAGCACTCGTTAACTTGAGCCAACAGATTGAAGATAAGATTCTGACTGGAAGTATGAAGAGAATCGGAGTATCAACGTTCTCCAAGGATTTTTTACATCTTTACCAGCAAATCGATCATCTCTTTCAAGAAGTTGAGCAGTCACGCTTGATTATGAAGCGTGAAAAACAGACTTTAGACATGGCTATTAGCAATATTGCCCACGATATTCGGACGCCTTTAACGATTGCGTCAGGCTATACTCAGCAATTGCTTAAAACAGAAAATCCTGAGTCTGAGAGTTTGAAAAAAATTGCCCATCATCTTAATCAAGTTTCAAAACGTCTAGAAGCTCTTTTGGACTATCGTCGGTTAATGGAGGGAGCAGTTAAACCTGACTTATCTGAGTTAGAAGTCTCGACATTTATGACGCAAAAATTACTAACCTATTATGATTCTTTTCAAACGACAAAGATTGACCTTGATTTTCAAGTAGAATCTGGTTTGTATTTACTGACAGATTCGGATTTATTAGACCGTATGTTACAAAATCTCATTGGCAATGTTTTAAAACATGGGAAGGATGAAGCGAGATTTTCTCTGAAGGAAGTGGACAATCATATCTGTTTGGAAATTGCTAATCTGGTTAAACAACCCATTCGCAAAATTGAAAATCTCAGTCAGCGATTTTACTCTGAAAATCTCTCAGATACAGAAGAATCCTCTGGTTTAGGTCTTTATATTACTGAAGAACTATCCCATCTCCTTGGAGCAGAACTACAACTAAGTACAGACGGTGCCTGGTTTACAGTTAAGATACTCTTTTAAAACAAGGAACCTCCTCTTTTTGAACAGAGGAGGTCATTTTTATAAGCTTTTCTTTTTGAAAACAGCAAGTCCACTAATGGTAAAGAATAGAATAACAGTAACTGTAACGATAATGGTGTATAGAACAGCTTGACTAGAGGCAGTCATGGCATAGGCAACATTTAAGGATAAATAGCGTAAAATCTCGATATCTGGAAAGATAAGCATCGGCGTTGAAAGTAAGATAGAACTGATTAAATAGCCAATGAAAACAGCCAAATAGGAATGAGTCACATAGAGAATGAAAGAAATAATGGAAAGCCAAGCAAGAAGGCAGAGAAATTGAAGACCAATCGTTAGAAGGAGATTGCCAATAAATCCTTCTGGCATCGTTCCTACCCCGTTTAGGATAGTTGCTGGTACAAAAGCAATAACCAGACTAATAAGAATTTGCATTAGAGCGATACTTGCTAATACTACAGACTTGGCTAGGAAGAATTCTGTACGAGAAACACCCACTGTCAAACTATTTTTATAGAGTTTACCGATTAGGTCAACTCCTAGAACTAAGCAAGCAAGGATAATGCAGAGGAAAACTAGGTTTGAACCTTGACTAGATGCGTTAATCAGGGCTTGAATACCATCCCAGCCTTTACTTGGAAGTTCAGTTTCTGGAGGTGTTGTATCAACTGACATTAGATGTCCTGTAGCCCCGATAGTAGCTCCCATTAACATGAGTGCAAAGAGAACAATCTCTGTAATCCAAAAACCTTTGGAACGGAAAAGACGGTAAAAGTCTGCTTGAATTGTATGTATCATGAACTTCCTCCTATTTTACTAATTGTGTGAAGTATTCTTCAAGATTTTGACGAGCATAGTAAATCTCATCCACAGCGACATCTGCTAGCGTAAGTTCTTTGAGAATGCGTTTGATATCTTGTTCATGACTAAAAATATGAATCTCATTGTCAGAATTAACAACTTTAAATTCAAGATGCACTTTGTCTTTTAAGATTTGACTAGCTTTTTCTTTGTCAATTGTTTTTAGAACGATATAGTCTTCATTAAGTGTCTCAAATTCGGCCTTACTGATTTCTCGAATGATTTTCCCTTGGTCTAAAATTCCAAAGCGATTGGCAACCAGGTAGAGTTCTGACAAGATATGACTAGAGATGAGAATTGTTATTCCTAGTTCTTGATTCAGACGTTGAATCATTTGACGAAACTCTTTGATACCGATTGGGTCAAGTCCATTGATAGGTTCATCAAGGATGAGGAAGTCCGGTTTTGATAGTAGGGCAATCGCAATGCCTAGGCGTTGTTTCATTCCAAGAGAGAAATCTCGAAAAACTTTTCTACCTGTATCTGTTAACCCCACATACTTTAATGTTTCCTGAATGACTTGATCGGCATTTGGGATATGTCGAATAGTACAATAGTACCTTAGATTTTGATAGGCTGTTAAATGATTGTGTGCTACTGGGGATTCAATGACTGAACCTACTCGAGATAGGGCTTTCGTGCACTCCTTATACCCTTGACTAGAAAAGAGGGAAATAGTTCCATGGTCAGCAGATAATAATTGGGTAATGATTTTAATCAGAGTTGTTTTACCAGCACCATTTTTTCCGATAAGTCCATAGATATCTCCTTCTTTAACTGAGATACTAAGATCTTGTAGAATAGGTTGTTTGCCAAATTGTTTGGACAAGCTATGGATTTCGAGGACTTTTTTCATAGTTTTCTCCTTTAATCTTTAAGATGTTTTATTTTTATAACTCTAGTATAAAGCATAGATATCAAAGAATCGTCAAGCATTTCTAAAGTGTTTCTAAAGTTTTTAAGTTTCTAAAAAATAAAAAGCCCAGTTGGCTAGAAACGCTAGTTGACTGGGCTTATTTTCTATAAAATATATTTCTCAATAGCGCGTGCAACACCGTCTTCTTCATTGCTAGAAGTTACAGCATCCGCAATAGATTTGACATAGTCGCTAGCATTTCCCATGGCAATCCCAAGCCCTGCAAACTCTAGCATCTCAATGTCGTTATTGGCATCACCCATTGCCATGATTTCAGAAGGTTGAATATCCAAAATCTTAGCCAAACGAGAAAGAGCAGAAGCTTTGGTTGTGCCAAGTGGCATGGCTTCGTAGATCACTGGTTGAGAACGAACACCGCTAAATCTTTGACAAAGCTCTTCAGAGAAACGTTGTTCAAAGTCATCTGTTTCTTCCTTTGTACCTAAGAACATACCTTGGAACATTCGATACTTCCCGCTAGTAGCTTCTTCCAGTGAGATTTCAGTCAGGTCAGAGAAAACAAGTGTAGCATCATATTGAACGATAGGATTTGGTTTACCTCCAAGAACGAAGTAGTGCTCTTCATCAAAGAGAGTTAATTGAACATCACTCTTTTCAGCAAGGTCATTCAGGTATTCAATGTCTGATTTGCTAAGTTCTCGCCAGTCAACCAGTCCCCAATCACTAGTTTGGTGGGTAGAACATCCATTGTTGACGATGACGTATTCATTTTGTAAATCAAGACCGAGTTTCTTGTAGTAAGGAAGAACTCCAAAGAGGGGACGACCTGTACAGAGAACCAGTTTGACACCTTTTTCGATAGCCTTATGAATGGCGTCAATATGAGCCTGAGGGATTTCCTTGGCTTCGTTAAGTAGAGTTCCATCCATATCTAGAGCAAGTAGTTTAATCATAGTATTTCCTTTTCTCGTCTTTTACCTATATTATAGCATATTTTGGAGGAAATAAGGATTACTATGTCAATTTAGGAGGTTTGGATGACAATTTAAGATTTGAAGAAGATAATTGGCAAATATATGCTATACTAAACTTGCAATGCAGTTGAGATTATAGAGATAATGAAGAAAAAGCAGAGGTCTTATCATGAAAAGAAGAGCAGTACAGATTTTACTAGCCTTTATTAGTAATCGTTTATAGGAAGACATGGTTTTGGTGGATTTTTAATCACTTTTCAGCTAGGTTTGTAGTTGCTAGTCGAGAGTATTTCATGATTCTTGCTTTTTTAGAGCTCAGCGTTACTTTTATAGCTATTCTTTATTTACTAGTATTCGAAGGTAGGAAAATTCTTGAGTTGAAGTGGAAATGGAGATATCCAGTTTATTTGATTCTTGCTTATGGAGTCAGTTATCTTTCAGGTATTGTGTTCTCCTTTTTAACCCCAGCAACGTCCAATCAAATCGCTTTAAATGAATTGATTGAGATGACAGGGCGACAAGAGTTACCTTATCTTTTACTTATTGTTTGTCTTCTAGGACCAATTACAGAAGAATTGGTATATCGAGGAGTTCTGATGAATACATTTCTGAAAGATTCACCATGGTATGGAGATGTTTTGCTATCAGCCTGTGTCTTTGGCTATGTGCATGTCAGTTCAGGTTTAACACCACTCGCCTTTTTCACCTATGCAAGTGGAGGAGCAATTTTAGCATTCCTCTACCGAAAAACTCATTCTCTCTATTACCCTATTTTACTTCATATCATGATCAACATTACTGCATTTTGGGAATTATGGGTACTCTTGTTTTCTGGTAGTTAATAACTATAAAAGGTCGGATTTTATTCCGACTTTTTTGATATGGGACAGGTTAAAATTAGGGCTTTATATCAATCTGTTTTGACTTAAAAAATGATATAATAAAAGGTAATGACAAAAACAAATGAGGCAGAGATGAAACTACTTTATACCGATATTCGGACTTCTTTGACAGAAATCCTAACCAAGGAGGCTCAAGGACTGGTAGCCCAAGGCAAACGAGTCTTTTATATCGCTCCTAACTCTCTTTCTTTTGAAAAGGAACGTGCCGTGCTGGAGTGCTTGAGTCAGCAGGCTTCTTTTGCTATTACAGTCACGCGCTTCGCCCAAATGGCTCGTTATCTGGTTTTAAATGATATTCCTGAGAGGTCAAGTCTCGATGATATCGGTCTTGGTATGGCTTTCTACAAATGTCTGTCCGAGATTGATCCGAAGGATTTACGTGTTTACGGAGCTATTAAGCAAGATTCGCAGTTCATCCAGCAACTGATTGAGATTTATCATGAAATTTCAACTGCAAAGATGAGTTTTTTGGACTTGGAAAGTTTGACAGATGCTGATAAACGCTCTGATTTACTCTTGATTTTTGAAAAGATAACAGCTTATTTAAATCAAGGTCAAGTTTCACAAGGAAGTTCATTATCCTATCTGATTGATGCTATCGAAGAAAACAAGGTAAGTAGTGATTTTAGTAAGATTGCTCTAATCATTGATGGTTTTACCCGTTTTTCTGCAGAAGAGGAGCACCTAGTGGATTTGCTTCATCGTAAGGGTGTTGAGATTATTATAGGCGTATATGCGACTAAGAAAGCCTATAATAGCCCTTTTAGTGAAGGGAACCTCTACCAAGCCAGTGTTGAGTTTTTACGTCATTTAGCTTTTAAATATCAGACCAAGGCAGAAGATGCATGTCAAGAACATGAAAAACAAGATGCCTTTGCTAAAGCGTCAAAACTTCTCGAAAGTGCCTATGATTTTTCTAAAATCAGCTTAGACGTGAATGACGAAGATAGAAAGGACTTGCAAATCTGGTCTTGTCTGACACAAAAAGAAGAGCTGGAGCTAGTTGCTCGTAGTATTCGCCAGAAATTGCACCAAAATCCAGAACTAAGCTACAAAAATTTTCGTATCTTATTAGGAGACGTAGAGTCTTATAAACTGTCCTTGCAGACAATTTTTAATCAATATCAGATCCCTTTCTATCTGGGTAAAAGTGAGTCTATGGCTCATCATCCTTTGACTCAATTTGTAGAATCCGTGGGACGTCTCAAACGATACAATTTCCGTCAGGAAGATTTGATTAATCTCCTACGCACTGGATTGTATACCGACCTTACTCAAGAGGAAATCGATAGCTTTGAACAATATATCCGCTATTTAGGTATTGATGGTCTTTCTAACTTTAAACAAGAATTTACAAAAAATCATCATGGAAAATTTGATTTAGAAAAATTAAATAAGCTTCGTGTTCGTGTTCTAGATCCATTAGAAACTTTATTAACCAGTCGTAAGCAAAAGACTGAAAATATTCTTACAAAGTGGAACAACTTTTTGAAGGATTCCTTTGTGACTAAGCAACTGCAAATCTTATCTGAAACAATGGAAGCGGCAGAACAAGAAAGACAAGAGGAGGTCTGGAAAGCATTTTGCCACGTAATGGAGCAATTTGCTACGGTATTTGAAGGTTCTCTGGTTACTTTAGATGATTTTTTGGCACTTCTTCATTCAGGGATGTCCTTATCAAATTACCGTACAATCCCAGCAACAGTAGATACTGTTCTGGTGCAAAGTTATGATTTGATTGCACCCTTGACATCTGATTATATCTATGCACTTGGCTTAACTCAAGATCACTTACCAAAAATTAGCCAAAATACTAGTCTTTTGAGCGATGAAGAAAGAGAAGTGCTAAACCAAGCAACTCAAGAAGGTTCACAATTACTGATTGCAAGTCAAGAGAATCTCAAGAAGAATCGCTATACCATGCTTTCTTTGGTCAATTCTGCTAGGAAGGAATTGGTATTATCAGCACCAAGTTTACTCAATGAAAATGAGAGTAAAGAGTCAGTTTATCTGAAAGAATTGCAGGATTTTGGTTTTAGCAAGATTGAAAAGAGAATCGATCGAAAAAACCTATCAAAGGATGATATTGGTTCTTATCACAGTCTTTTGTCTAGTCTTGTTGCTTATCACCAGCAAGGTGAGATGGAAACAAGTGAGCAAGACTTAACCTTTGTCAAAGTTTTAGCCCGTGTTATGGGTAAAAAGTTGGAGGGTAAAGGTCTGGATAATCCAGTTCTGCCTACAAGTCCACGAAGTAAGACTTTAGCAGCAGATACTTTAGATGCCTTGTATCCTCAAGGTCAGGATTTCTATCTATCAACTTCTGGATTAACAGAGTTTTATCGTAATGAATATAGCTATTACCTTCGTTATGTCTTAGGGTTGCAGGAAGAATTGCGTCTTAAACCGGATGCAAGAAGTCACGGGAATTTCTTGCATCGTATTTTTGAGCGGGCATTGAAAATGCCGAGCGATGAATCCTTTGATCGACGTTTAGAGCAAGCAATCTCTGAAACCAGTCAAGAGCGAGAATTTCAAGCGATTTATCAAGAAAGTTTGGAAGCCCAATTAATCAAGGAAGTTCTTTTGGATGTTGCTCGTGCAACTGGGCACATTCTTCGTCACAATTCTGAAATTGAAACAATTCAGGAAGAAGCAGTCTTTGGTGGTAAGGAACAAGCTTTTGTTCAGTTAGAAAACGGCAGAAATGTCTATGTCCGTGGTAAAGTCGACCGTATAGATCGCTTAAAGACAAGTGATGCTATTGGTGTTGTTGATTACAAATCCTCTCTAACTCAGTTTAACTTCCCTCTCTTTTATAACGGCCTTAATTCACAATTACCAACCTATCTAGCTGCTCTTAAGAAAGAAGGAAATACCGACTTCTTTGGTGCTATGTATTTAGAGATGGCTGAGCCAGTTCAGTCCTTACAAACTGTTAAAACTCTTTCAAAGGCTTTAGCAGAAACGACTAAGAGTATGAAATATCAAGGGCTATTTCTCGAAAAAGAGATAAAGAACCTTGGGGAACTTTACAATAAGAACAAGACCTATCAGTTGTCTGATGAGGAATTCCAGTTATTGCTGGACTATAACGCCCTTATCTATAAGAAAGCAGCAGAGAAGATTTTATCTGGTAGATTTGCTATCAATCCCTATACAGAAGACGGCAGAAGTATTGCCCCATATGTTCAACAATATCAAGCTATTACAGGTTTTGAAGCCAATTACCATCTAGGTCAGGCTAGATTGTTAGATAAGGTTGCTAAGAGCAATGCCAAGGAAGCATGGTTTAATAAAATCAGAGAGGAGTTGGAGCGATGAAATTTTTATCCCAAGAAGAGATTGAAGCCTTGCAAGTAGCAGAAGCTCAGTCTAACAAGAAACCCAAGAAAACAGCTGAGCAAATTCAAGCTATCTATAGTTCTGGTCAAAACATTCTTGTTTCAGCTTCAGCTGGCTCAGGGAAAACCTTTGTCATAGCTGAACGAATTCTTGACCAACTAGCGCGTGGTGTTGAGATTCGCCAACTCTTTATCTCAACCTTTACGGTAAAGGCAGCAACCGAGTTAAAAGAACGCTTGGAAAAGAAAATCAGCCAACAAATCCAAGAAACGAAAGATGTGGAACTAAAAAAACACCTCGGCAGACAATTAGCTGATTTACCAAACGCTGCGATCGGGACCATGGACTCTTTTACTCAGAAGTTCCTAACCAAACATGGCTATCTTCTCGACCTTGCACCAAACTTCCGCATTCTTCAGAATGAAAGTGAGCAACTCCTCTTAAAAAACGAAGTTTTTCGGCAGGTTTTTGAAAAACACTACCAAGGTAAAGAACAAGAACAGTTTAGTCAGCTGGTCAAGAACTTTGCAGGTAGAAGCAAGGATGCGCGTGGATTGCGTAAACAGGTCTACATGATTTATGACTTTTTGCAATCTACAAGTAATCCTCAGGCTTGGCTAGAAAATTCCTTTCTAAAAGGCTTTGAAGAGGCTGATTTTACAGTTTCCAAAGAAAAACTCGCAGATGCTATAAAAGAAAAACTTTGGGATTTAGAAAGTTTCTTCCGTTACCATTTAGAGAATGATGCCAAGGAATTTGGAAAAGCAGCCTACTTAGAATCTGTCCAACAAGTTCTTGATGAAATTGGAGCTTTAACCAACGAATCAACTTTTAATCAATATCAAGAAGTTCTAGAGCGAGTTGTAAGTATTTCTAAGGATAAGGGTGGCCGTGCTCTTACAAATGCTAGTCGCAAGGCTGAACTCCAAGCTCTAAAAGAAGCGTACAACCAAGAGAGAAAAGACAAGTTTGAAAAGCTGAACGCATTAAATGACCAAATTACTTTATTGAAATTCCAGGAAGAATATCATCAAGAGTCTTGGGACTTGGCTAAGACTTTCCAAGTTTTCATGAGAGATTTTGTTGTAGCTTATCGACAACGTAAACGTGAAGAAAACGCCTTTGAATTTGCGGATATTAGCCACTATACGATTGATATTTTGGAAAACTACCCTCAGGTTCGTCGAGAATACCAGGAACGCTTCCACGAAGTCATGGTCGATGAGTACCAAGATACCAACCACATCCAGGAAAGAATGCTGGAACTCCTCTCAAACGGTCATAATCGTTTTATGGTAGGAGATATTAAGCAGTCCATTTATCGTTTCAGACAAGCAGACCCACAGATTTTCAATGAAAAATTTCATAGCTTTGCTCAAGATGGCAAAGAAGCTCAGTTAATTCTGCTTAAAGAAAATTTCCGTAGTAGTTCAGAAGTTCTTAATGCTACTAATGACGTCTTTAAACATCTTATGGACGAGGAAGTTGGAGAGATTACTTATGATGGTATGCATCAACTTGTTTTCGGAAATACTGATTTAAAATCAAATCCAGAAAATACAGCAGAAGTCCTCTTGTATGATAAGAATGAAGATGGCGATACTGATGACGAAGAAAATCTTACAACCAACAAACTGACTGGCGAAATGCGGATGGTCATAAAGGAGATATTGCATCTTCATAATGATAAAGGTATTCCTTTCAAGGACATTGCTCTCTTGACTGCCAGCAGAAGTCGCAATGACCAGGTTTTACTTGCTTTGTCGGAATATGGGATACCAGTTAAAACTGATGGCGCTCAAAACAATTATTTGCAATCTTTAGAAGTGCAGGTTATGTTGGATACTCTTCGTGTCATCCATAATCCTCTTCAAGATTTCGCTTTAGTAGCTCTGATGAAGTCTCCAATGTTTAGTTTTGACGAGGATGAATTGGCTCGATTAGCCCTTCAGAAATCTGAGGATAAGGTTCAAGAAAACTTTTATGAGAAACTAGTCAATGCTCAAGCACAAACTAGCCTCCATAAGGATTTAATCAAGTCTGAATTACTTAAAAAGTTAGACTTGTTCATGGAAACTATTGATGCTTGGCGTTTGTTCTCAAAAACTCATTCGCTTTATGACCTCGTTTGGAAAATCTATAGCGAACGTTTCTACTATGATTATGTTGGTGCTTTGCCAAATGGACAGGCCAGACAGGCAAATCTCTACGCCCTTGCCCTAAGAGCCGATCAGTTTGAAAAGAGTAATTTTAAAGGCTTATCACGTTTCATAACTATGATTGATCAAGTCTTGGAAGCTCAGCATGATATTGCCAATGTCGCTGTGGCACCACCTAAGGATGCCGTGGAGCTTATGAGTATTCATAAGAGTAAGGGGCTTGAGTTCCCATATGTCTTTATCCTTAATATTGATCAGCAATTTAACAAGCAAGATTCCATGTCTGAAGTTATCCTAAGTCGTAAAAATGGCCTTGGGCTTAAGTATATTGCTAGAGTAGCTACAAATGCCAAAGAGGAATATGTTCCATCTACGATTAAGTTATCGATTCCAAGCTTGACTTATACTCAAAATGAGGAAGAGCTACAATTAGCAAGTTATTCTGAACTCATGCGTCTGCTTTATGTAGCCATGACGCGAGCTGAGGAAAAACTCTATCTAGTTGGAAAGGGATCACGAGAAAAGTTGGAGTCTAAAGAATATCCGACAAATGGAAAAGGTCTTTTGACTCGAGAAACTAGACTAGATGCTACTAATTTCCAAGATTGGATTTGGGCCATTTACCAAGCATTTACGAAAGAGGATTTGCACTTCACTGTACGTTTTGAGGGTGAAGAAGACTTAACCAAGGAAGTAATCGGAGTCTTGGAAAATAAAAGCCAGCTTCAAGATCAATCCCAAGCAGATAACCGTCAATCTGATACCATTAAGGAAGCTTTAGAAATGCTGAAAGAAGTGGAAGTCTATAATCAAGTCCACCGAGCAGCAATTAATCTTCCAAGTGTTCAAACGCCAAGTCAGATTAAAAAATTCTATGAACCCGTCATGGATATGGAAGGCGTAGTAGTGGCTGGTCAAAGTCAACTAAAAGAAAGCACTGTTCAATTCAAGCTTCCTGATTTCTCTAAAACTAAGAAAGTTACTGGCGCTGAAATTGGCAGTGCTACCCATGAACTCATGCAACGAATCAATCTCGATAAAAAACCTACATTGGAAATCTTGACAGAAGCTCTGGAGCAAGTTCAAGTAAGTTCGGATGTCAAATCCAAAATCAATCTAGGAAAAATTTTGTCCTTCTTTGATACAGCTCTAGGTCAAGAGATTCTTGCAAATCAAGATAAACTCTATCGAGAACAGCCTTTCTCAATGTTAAAAAGAGACGAGAAAAGTCAAGAAAACTTTGTTGTCCGTGGAATCTTAGATGGGTATCTCCTCTACAATGATAAGATTGCTCTCTTTGACTACAAGACAGACCGTTATGAGCATGCTAGTCAGCTTGTTGAACGCTATCGAGGACAATTAGATCTCTATGCAGAGGCTCTATCTCGCTCTTATCAGATAGAAACAGTTGAGAAATATTTGATTCTACTTGGTAAAGACCAAGTAGAAGTCGTTAAACTCTAAAAAGAAAGGAGACCTCATGTCCATTCCTGTTAGAAAAAACTTATATGATGCAGTTTTAGAGGCATCTAAAGCCGATACTTGGGAACAAGCTACCAAAGAATGGAGTGAAGTTTCCTTGATTTTTAATGGAATCGGTCGAAGCAATTGTGTCTGCGGTAATGCTATTAAGTATGCTTATGAACTTTTTAACGGAGTTACTGGCAAACGTCTCTTTCCCATTGGGAGTGACTGTGTGCGTCATTTCCAAAGAATTAGCCTAGATCAACAGCTAGAAGAGGAGGAAAAACTTCTCAGAAAGCTTGAAAATCTAACAAGAAAGGCCCAGAAAAAAGAAGCCATTCGAGTTAATAAAACAGATTTTGATGAGCGACTGATCAACTGGCTATGGGAAAAGGGAGCTTTTAAGTCAAATCGAGGTAATCAATTCTCACCAGAAAAGGATTATCAACTCTTTTTGGAGGTATTTCAAGGTGGAAGTTGGACTAAGGCAGAGCCTTTGAAGAAAGCTCGTATGGAAGAAGTCCTTGAGAAATTTATCAAACCCTTTCTACTTGGAAAATCTGACGATCAACTCTATCTAGTTAAACTAGGAAAAGAAAAAATTGACTATGAGCAAGAACTTCGCATCAAAGCTGAAAAGGAACGAAAGAAGCGAGACAAGATTGCAAAACAATATGCGGATAATCTAGTTCTAGCAATGGGACCAGCTGAACGTGCTTATCAAGATTACTTTGGACTGAGCGAAACACTGACACTAGAAGAGCGCCAGTGGGAAAAGATTCTCTTCGGTAAAAATCGTGCAGAACGTTCTTTAAAATCAAAACAGTACCAAAGAGAACTCGAAAAGGA
This sequence comes from Streptococcus sp. HMSC071D03, assembly GCF_001812125.1. Lineage (NCBI taxonomy): Bacteria > Bacillati > Bacillota > Bacilli > Lactobacillales > Streptococcaceae > Streptococcus > Streptococcus sp. HMSC071D03. The sequence continues at coordinate 10,006 of NZ_KV807799.1, read as the reverse complement.
TCAACGCATTGCTAGTCAAGATCCTCTTGAAAGAAAACAAAAGCAAGTCTGGTTGCTTAACTCTTATTTTAAGGATATACCCGAAGAAAAAGCTCGCTTTTCCCGACTTCTAATCATGTATCGAAAAACTGGAGAAATTCCATTTTCAACTGACTATCTCTCTAACACTTTGTTTGACTTTTTCTACAAAATGAAGGCTTTTGAATTTGAAATAGCACCTGATCAGGTACGTGATTTTCTAAAGGAATGTTTAGATGCGGAGAATCTATCGTCCGCACAAAAATCTTGGATAGAAGGCATTTTAACCAACTGCATCAAACCTTTTTTAGAAAGAATGATAGTATAGCGGTAGTTTTCGTCCTGAATGGATAGACTCATGTTTATTAAAATTATGTCTTAAAGCAATTATACATAATTTATTTTATGTATAAACTTAAAGTATTTGTATCAACATTAAAAAAATAGAAAGAAACTATGTCAAAAGAAATCGATATCGAATATTATCACCAACTAGCCTTGCAAAAACAAAAAGAGCATCGGAAGTTTTTAGGAAATCTGAAAAAGAAAGCACCTAAAAATTTGGATAAAATTGCCCTTGAAATCCATCAAGAAGTTTTTACTGAAATTGATTGTACAGCCTGCGCTAACTGTTGCAAGAGTCTTGGTCCAGACTTCAAAGAAGCAGATATCACACGTATCGCAAAATACTTTAAAATGAAATTGCCAGCCTTTGAAGCTGAGTTTTTGCAAGTAGATGAAGACGGTGATAAAGTCTTTAAGTCAATGCCTTGTCCCTTCTTAGGAGGCGATAATCTTTGTTCAATCTACGACGTCCGTCCCAAAGCCTGTCGTGAATTTCCACATACTGACCGTAAGAAGATTTACCAAATCAATAATCTTACTATTAAAAATACCTTAACTTGTCCAGCAGCCTATCTCTTTGTTGAAAGATTAAGAGAGAAGATAGATTAAGTACTCTCGTTTTGTGATAAGATTCATCCTCAAATACAGTTACTGTTTGGGGATTTTTGTATATTTATTTTTATCTGAAAATTCAAAATATATTTTTCATTAATTGATAAGTCCTTTATTAAGCTTAAAGTTTTTTAAACCGAATCTTAAAGAAAACTGATATAAGGTATCTTTAAGCGATGTTCTGTATAGTTATACCATCATCAAAGAAAGAGGTATCGATATGAACTACATAGTCATTCCAGCTTATCAACCAGATAATAAACTTATCAAACTTATCGAAAAAATTCACGAAAAGAGTGATTTTCATATCTTAGTCATAGACGACGGCAGTTCATCAAAGTGCCAAAAAATCTTTGATAAAGCAAAACAATTTGCTACTGTCATTCGTCACCAAGTGAACCAAGGTAAAGGGCAGGCTCTAAAAACAGCCTTTACTTATATCCAAGAACAAAACATTTATGGTACGGTTGTCACAGCAGATGCGGATGGACAGCACAAGGTATGGGATATTTTCCGCACGGCTAATAAAGCTTCCGAAAATCCAAACAAGCTAATCTTGGGTGTACGTGCCTTTTCTGGAAAAGTTCCCCTTCGTAGCCGTTTTGGTAACAGCTTAACCAAAGCTCTCTTTAAGCTTCAAACAGGAGTAGGAGTAACAGATACGCAGACAGGTCTTCGTGCTTTTACTACAAACTTGATACCGTTTATGCTTAAGATTGAAGGCCAACGTTACGAATATGAAATGAACATGTTGCTCGAAGCAACGAAAGAATACGAGATTTTAGAAGTTCCTATTGAAACTGTCTATATTAATGACAATGAGGCTTCACACTTCCGCCCAATCCAAGACGGACTCATGATTTATAAAAATATCTTTAAATTTGCCTTATCATCTCTCAGTAGCTTTGTTGTAGACTATGTCGTTTACGCCCTAGCAATTTTGATTTTGCCGACAGTTCCTACGAGTCTACGAATTTTTCTAGCAAACGGAGTCGCTCGTGTAACTAGCTCTATTTTCAACTATTCTACAAATAAAAAACTAGTCTTTAAAAATGACGATAGCCTTGTAAAAACAGGTATGGGGTACTTTGGTCTAGCAGTCGGACTCTTTGTCTTAGACACGCTACTGATTCGTCTCTTCTTTACAGTCTTTGGAATCAACCTTCTGATTGCCAAAGTTATCGTCGGCATCCTTCTCTTCGCTGTCTCTTGGACAGTGCAGAAGAAATTCATCTTTAAGGAAAGGACATCAACTGTATTATGAAATTTTTAAAGAAACGCTATGCTTACGCCTCAGTTCTTGGCCTACTCTTGACAGGATCCTTTAGTTACTCCATGCTAAAGACCTTTGTCCTCGCTGAAACGATCTCGACAGTTGCCACAACTAGCACAAGTTCCAATGCTGCAGCAGCAAGTCAAGCTGCTAAGACAGCTACTGTCACTGACTCTAGTTATAAAGATGACAATATTTCCGTCAATTTGTCTGAAACGACGGTCAATAATACACAAGTTTACGTTGCTGATATTACTCTGAGCTCATCAGATTATCTGAAAACTGCCTTTGCTCAAAATGCTTATGGAACTAATGTAACTGCAAAAACCTCTGTAACCGCAGCTGACAACAATGCCATTTTAGCAGTAAACGGGGACTACTATGGTGCTAACTCTACAGGTTATGTTATCCGTAATGGCGTTGTCTATCGTGATACTGTTCGTGAAGATTCTAGTAATGGCGACTTAGCTATTTATAAAGACGGCTCTTTCAAGGTTATTTACGAAGATCAGATCTCAGCTGAGCAACTAGTAAATGACGGTGTCGTCAATCTCTTGGCTTTTGGACCAGCTTTGGTCGAAAATGGTGAAATTGCAGTTGATACCAATACAGAAGTAGGACAAGCAATGGCTTCAAATCCTCGTACAGCTATTGGTATGATCGATGAAAACCACTATATCATCGTTGTTTCAGATGGACGTACATCAGAAAGTGAAGGTCTCTCTCTTTATCAGCTAGCTGAAGTCATGAAATCTTATGGTGCAAAGACTGCCTACAATCTTGATGGCGGTGGATCATCTACACTTTATTTCAACGGTCAGGTTATCAATAAACCAACGACTGGTGGAAACAAAATTTCAGAAAGGGCGGTGAGTGACATTGTCTACATCGGTTACTAATTTTGGCAAAAAACGGTTTAAAAAAACAGTCATTTCTTATACACTAATCACTATTTTCTTCTTTGCATTTTCTAGAATTTATGAAGCTTTTAGTTTTGGAGAAACTTCTGTTCATATGCACTATTTATTTGCAGCACCTCTTGTAGGGGGGATTCTACTAGCAATCTTTCTCAAGGTTCTCCCTCATTTCTCTCGTATTAGTCTAAATCTATGGAATTCGGCAGTAGCGATTATTACAGCGGGTACACTTTTCCGAGGAATTGTCAATCTTTCAGGACGCTCTACAACCTTGGATACACCCTACTGGTATGTTGGGATCGGTTTTGCAATACTAGCAATCATTACTATTTTCATCAATCCAAACCTTTGGAAGAATTCTACTAAAGCAACCAAAACAAATCGCAAAGAAGTCTATGGTCAGGCATAATGTTATAAAAAAGTAGTCGTTCAGCTGATGTTCGACTACTTTTTATTGACTTTTATTTCTAAAATATTTTAAAAATATTACAAGTTCTTTTCTTCTGAAAGATACTACTTTTATATTTAACAGAATATTGTATAATATAGTGGATAATTACTGTTTTTTACACAATATATAGAAACATCAAATCCACTATTTAGGTATTTGTAAGGAGAAAAGAATGAAAAAAATATTGCTGGCAAGTACAGTTGCCCTCTCTATGGCAGGTTTTGCAAAAACGACCGTCTATGCCGAGGATTCTCAAGCTACCAATAATGTTCAATCATCAGAAAAGATTGCTACGAATACAGTAAGCAATGAAAAGAAAAATCAAAGCGAAGCTGAAAAAGCAACTTCTCAAACTCCAGAGACCAAAGAACAACCTTCAAAAGAAACAGTAGTAGAGGTAGTCAACAAAGAAGGTTGGCAAAAAGAAAATAACCAATGGCGTTATTATGAGAATAATCAACCAGTTTCGAATTGGAAAAAAATAGCTGGTGTTTGGTACTATTTCAATCAAGATGGTATCATGCTTAGTAGCACTATCTTTAATGATTATCTATTGAATAATAGCGGTGCTATGGCAGAATCTTCTTGGGTAAAAATTGACAACCAATGGTATTATGCCACTGAGAACGGGAAAGTTACTCGTAATACTTGGAAAAAGATAGCTGGTGTTTGGTACCGATTTGATGAATCTGGCACAATGTTAAGCAATACTATTTATAATGATTATCTTCTCAAAAGTAGTGGTGCTATGGCAGAAAATGCCTGGATAAAACTCGAAGATAAGTGGTATTATGCTACAGCATCAGGAAAAATTATTCGCGACAAGTGGGAGAAAATCAGTGGTTCATGGTACTATTTTAATAAGGATGGCGCCATGTTAAGTAGCCAATGGAAAGAGAAATACTATCTAAAAGATAGTGGAGCTATGGCTAAAAGTGAATGGATTTTCGATGAAAAATACAAGAGCTGGTTCTACCTCAAGTCGGACGGCATCTATGCTGAAACTCAATGGGTAGGTTCTTACTATCTCAAATCTTTTGGTTATATGGCCAAAAATGAATGGATTTTCGATAAGGACTATAATGCTTGGTTTTACTTAAAAGAAGACGGAGCTTATGTAACTGGTAACTTTACCATTAATGGAAAAGACTATACTTTCCAAAGTAACGGAAAATGGATTTCTGATACGGCAGCATACTATAAAGTAAAACCTATTACAGCAAATGTATATAGCGCTTCTGGTAAAAAGCTCAGTTATATTTCGCAAGGAAGTATTGTATCGATTGATGGAACTGAAGCCAAAGACAGTCGCCTTCCAGTTAAAATTTCTGGCCTTTCAGGGTATATGAACAAGAGTGATCTAGTAGCAGTCAGCTCAGATAGTGACTTCATTCCTCACTATACTACGGATGGTAATTATCTTTACCATGAGTTATCACCTTACGCAAGTATTCGTGTAGCACCTCATAGTTCATCAATGGCAATTGGTAAAAAATACTATTCAGCTGATGGCATGAACTTTGAAAACTTTACAGTTGAAAATCCTTTCTTATTTAGAGATTTAAGAAAACCAACCAATTACACAGCTGAAGAATTAGATAAAGTCTATTCTCTTATGAATATCAAAGGAAGTCGTCTGGCAGGTAAGGGAGCAATCTTTAAAGAAGCTGAAGAACGTTATCAGATCAACGCTCTCTATCTAATCGCCCATAGTGCCATAGAAAGTTCATGGGGACGCAGTAAAATTGCCAAGGATAAGAATAACTTCTTCGGCATTGCAGCCTATGATACAACACCATATGATTCAGCAAAAAGCTTTGACGATGTTGATAAGGGTATCTTAGGTGCAGCCAAGTGGATCCGCGAAAATTACATCGATAATGGCAGAACATACCTTGGAAATAAAGCGTCAGGGATGAATGTTCTTTATGCATCGGATCCATACTGGGGAGAAAAAATTGCAAGTATCATGATGAGAATCAACAGTCAGCTAGGTGAAAAAGATTAAGAATCATTAAAATCGATAACGACTGCAAAGTGGTTATCGATTTTGCTTATCAAGAGAAACTTGAGAAATGAACTTTATGAAGCAGAATTTTGAGAATACAAATAAAAGAGGAATTGAATTACGTGACTCAGGGATTGATGCATACGCTTATGATTATTCAGCAATCCCAGACTTACTTGATAATCTCAAAGCCAATAATCAAATTATACTAGGTGGGGATGTTTTTTGCTACAAGAATGGCCAATTGAAACATACTTATGATCATTGGTATTACGAGAAACAAGATCCAACCATTGATAGCAGTAAATCCATTTTTCAAACAGAAAAATATATCAGCAACTATGTTAAAGATCATGGTGAACACTATTATTTTTCAATTGTTTTAGACAATGAGGAATTTAATTTGTGACTGATTGACTTAGAAAACATTTTACAATCGGCATTGAATCAAGCGTCAAATATGAGAAATCATGTTATAATAAAAGATAGTGATTTATTTTTAGAAAAAGGATATCTATTTAATTTTTAAATATGAAAGAATAGATACAAATCCAATAAAAGAAAGGAATTTTACAGAATGGCAACTATTCAATGGTTTCCTGGACATATGTCCAAGGCGCGTCGTCAGGTCCAGGAAAATTTAAAATTTGTTGATTTTGTGACAGTTTTAGTAGATGCACGTTTGCCCTTGTCTAGTCAAAATCCAATGCTGACTAAAATTGTAGGAGATAAACCAAGGCTCCTGATTTTAAACAAGGCAGATCTGGCAGACCCAGTTCAAACGAAAGAATGGCGTCAGCACTTTGAATCACAAGGCATTCAAACACTGGCAATCAATTCTAAAGAACAAATAACAGTAAAAGTCGTGACCGATGCTGCTAAGAAACTTATGGCAGATAAGATTGCTCGTCAAAGAGAACGTGGTATCCAAATTGAAACCTTGCGTACCATGATTATCGGTATTCCAAATGCTGGGAAATCTACTCTTATGAACCGTTTAGCTGGTAAGAAAATTGCTGTTGTTGGTAATAAACCAGGTGTCACCAAGGGCCAACAATGGCTTAAGACGAATAAGGATCTAGAAATCTTAGATACTCCAGGGATTCTCTGGCCAAAATTTGAAGATGAAACTGTCGCCCTTAAACTTGCTCTTACCGGAGCGATCAAGGATCAATTGCTTCCAATGGATGAAGTGACGATCTTCGGGCTTAATTACTTTAAAACACATTACCCTGATAAGCTTCAAGAACGTTTTAAACAAATGAATCTGGACGATGAAGCTCCTGAAATTATCATGGACATGACTCGTATCCTTGGTTTCCGTGATGATTATGATCGCTTTTACAATCTCTTCGTCAAAGAAGTTCGTGATGGAAAACTAGGTAACTATACATTAGATACATTGGAAGACCTCAATGGCAACGATTAAAGAAATAAAAGAAGAATTAGCAAAGATAACTGAACTTGAAAGTCCCTTGTTTAAGGAATTCGAAAAAGATTCTCGTTCAGGTGTCCAAAAAGAAATTCAAAAGCGGAAAAAAGCCCTTCAAGCTGAAATTGATGAAAATCTGCGCTTAGAAGGCATGTTAGCTTACGAAAAAGAGCTTTATGCACAAGGGATTAGCTTAATTGCAGGTGTAGATGAAGTTGGACGTGGTCCTTTAGCTGGACCTGTTGTTGCTGCAGCAGTCATTCTTCCCCAAAATTGTAAGATTAAAGGCTTAAATGACAGTAAGAAGATTCCTAAGAAAAAACACGAGGAGATTTTTCAGGCTGTCAAAGATAATTCCCTAGCAATCGGTATTGGGATTATGGACAATCAAGTCATTGATCAAGTCAATATCTACGAAGCGACGAAACTAGCCATGAAAGAAGCTATTTATCAGCTTGAGCCTCAACCAGAGCACCTCTTGATTGATGCTATGAAGTTGGACTTGCCGATTTCTCAGACATCCATCATCAAAGGAGATGCCAACTCCTTATCTATTGCAGCAGCATCGATTATAGCTAAAGTTACCAGAGATAAGATCATGGCTAACTATGACCAAGAATTTCCAGGCTATGATTTTGCTCAAAATGCTGGCTATGGAACTGCTAAGCATCTAGAAGGAATTGAAAAGCACGGTGTCACACCTATTCATCGCACCAGTTTTGAACCGATTAAAACGATCGTTTCAGAAACTAGTAAAAGATAATTAAAGGAGAGAATTATGGAGGAACAGTCGCAAATACTTAGTTCCAAGAAAGAATTTGCCTTCGCGTCCAGTACGATCTTAGCTCAAGTAGGGCGAGGTATTATTGTTGGATTAGTCGTAGGACTTATTGTAGGATCATTTCGATTTTTGATTGAAAAAGGCTTTCATATCGTTCAAGGATTTTATCAAGACCAAGAGAATCTGATACGGAATCTATTGATCATTTTATTGTTTTATATCCTCATTTGCTTACTTAGTGCCAAATTAACACGTTCAGAAAAAGATATCAAAGGTTCTGGTATTCCTCAAGTTGAAGCGGAGTTAAAAGGTCTCATGTCTCTCAACTGGTGGAGTGTCCTCTGGAAGAAATACATTCTAGGTATCTTGGCCATTGCGAGTGGGCTCATGCTCGGTCGTGAAGGTCCCAGTATTCAGCTAGGTGCCGCTGGAGGAAAAGGAATTGCTAAATGGCTCAAGTCTAGCCCTGTTGAGGAGCGTTCTTTGATTGCTAGCGGAGCTGCTGCTGGACTTGCTGCAGCCTTTAATGCACCGATTGCGGGGTTATTATTTGTAGTAGAAGAAGTCTATCACCATTTTTCACGATTTTTCTGGGTTTCTACCTTGGCTGCTAGTCTTGTAGCAAACTTCGTTTCTCTTCTCATCTTTGGCTTAACACCTGTACTTGATATGCCGGACAATATCCCTCTCATGGACTTGAGCCAATATTGGATTTATCTGGTTATGGGAATTTTTCTAGGACTCTCAGGTTTTCTCTATGAAAAAGCCGTTCTTAACGTTGGAAAAGTATATGATTGGATTGGTCAAAAGATTCATCTGAATAAGGCCTATTATCCTATTCTAGCCTTTCTCCTTATCATTCCAGTAGGAATATTCCTGCCACAAATACTTGGTGGAGGAAATCAGGTTGTCTTATCCTTAACAGAACAGGATTTTAGTTTTCAAATTCTCTTGGCTTACTTTATTATTCGCTTTATCTGGAGTATGATCAGTTATGGTAGTGGACTGCCAGGTGGTATTTTCTTGCCAATTTTAGCTTTAGGATCCTTACTTGGTGCCCTGGTAGGTGTTATTTGTGTCAATCTTGGCCTCGTTACACAGCAGCAATTCCCTATCTTTGTGATTCTTGGAATGAGCGGGTATTTTGGGGCTATCTCAAAAGCACCTTTGACAGCTATGATTCTTGTGACGGAAATGGTTGGTGACATTCGCAATCTCATGCCTTTAGGGATGGTGACCCTAGTTGCCTATATTGTTATGGATCTGCTCAAAGGGACACCCGTCTATGAAGCCATGCTGGAGAAAATGCTACCTGAATCAGCAACTGATGATGGAGAAGTTACCCTAATTGAAATTCCAGTATCAGATAAAATAGCTGGTAAGCAAGTACATGAACTCAATTTACCTCATAACGTACTCATCACAACCCAAGTCCATAATGGCAAGAGCCAAACCGTTAACGGTTCAACCAGAATGTACCTCGGTGATATGATTCACCTAGTTATTCCAAAAAGTGAAATTGGGAAAGTAAAAGATTTGTTGTTGTAGGATTAGTTGTTTACATAACTTATATTATGTCTCGTATATAGTTGGTCTAAAATTAGTAATTAAAAAGATAGACCGAGTCATATGAATCAAAACTCGATTCCTAAATAATGGTATCGAGTTTTTATATTTTATTCTAATAAACTGTAGAAGCTTTAGAAATTTTTTAAGTCAATAAATTAATGATCAATAATTCACTTAGCGAATCTAGACGTTTTTTAGAATTGTATAGCTAAAACTATAAGTTTATGTACAATTGACTTAACATGAGCTAAACAATTGATACAACTGAATTAGAAGCATAAAGTACATTCTTTAAGGAGTGTACTTTATTTTTGTTTTGTACATTATTCTGGAGTGGTATTTTGTATGTTTTCTAGTACTTAATATCCTCTAATCTGAGAAATTAATTTGTACATTATTTTCAATGATAATCAATATATAATAAAAAAATTAAAGTTCAAATTCTGAAACTACTTTCACATATAAATAATTGAATATAAATTGCTGTAGACCTATAATAAAGATAGGGATAATAAGGATTCTTCCTAGAAAGGAGTATACTGTATCCTAAGGGTCAGTATTATTAATAGACTTCTTGCGAAACTAGAATCCTAGTTCACG
>NZ_KV807798.1:2149-3388 GCF_001812125.1 Streptococcus sp. HMSC071D03 | reverse complement strand
GGGATGTCATTCAGTTAGTTCAATCCATAAAAGGTGTTTCTTACAAGGAGGCGATACATTTTTTAGAAACTGGAGAATTTAAGGAAGTCGATCTAGAAGCTCAGACAGCCTCAAAAGAGCCTTTTAGCTATCACTTGGAAAGATATGAGCGTCAGGATTTCAGCGCCTCTAGACGCTATTTAAAGGCACAGAGAGGCCTTTCAGATGATACGATTAACTTCTTTATTAGCCAAGGGAGTATAGCGGAAGCAATCCGAAAAAAAGGAGATTATTTTGAGCCTGTGATCGTCTTTAAGTATAAGGACAACACAGGCTTTTTAGCTGGAGCGAGTCTTCAGGGAATAGTAGAGAATCGGGAGCACTATCCTGAACGCGGACGCCTAAAACAAATTATGAGAAATTCAGACGGACAACTAGGCTTTTCAATTGATATTGGAAGGCCTAAACGCTTGGTATTTGCGGAAGCACCAATCGATCTAATGAGCTACTATGAGCTTCACAAGGATAGGCTTCAAGATGTACGCTTAGTAGCTATGGATGGTGTCAAAGAGGGCATCATTAGCCGACGTTTTATGGAATTGTATGCAGAGATGAACGGTAAATCCTACCAAATCAATCAGAATACTGGGAAAGCGCTAGAAACGGTCGTCAGAACAACGAACTATTTTAAAGATGGTCAGCATCAGGATATGATTACCTTGACTGTAGATAATGATATGGCTGGTCATAAATTTATAACTGGTCTGCAGGAAAAGGGGATTCCAGTACAGATTGCGATTCCACCGATCCTTCAGAGAGGCCAGGAGAAGGAAGATTGGAATGACTTTCTGAAGGGAGGGAATAACACTCCTAAAGAGTTAGCACATGTTTATACAGCAGATGAAAAGTCCTGGCATTACAAGGGCTTTTTTGAGAAGGAACTAGCTCTTGCAAAAGCGCAAGAGCTAACTGCAGATGATGTAAAAGCCTTTGTGTCAGATAGGCAATTGACAAGGGAAGAAGTCCGTCAAGAATATCAAACAATTATTAATCAAGAGAGAGGGAGAAAAAATAGTATGTCGGAATTGCATGAGAATAGCAGTGATCATGAAGAGGATTTAGTAAACAGTCATAAACAAGATGATAGAGTCCGTATTCAACCGGAAACACAGGATATAATTGATTCTGGAGAGGTCAAACAATGGGTTAAACATCCAAATATCTATTTTGTAAAAGGGCTACGTCAAGTAGCTTTAGAAC
>NZ_KV807798.1:588-2049 GCF_001812125.1 Streptococcus sp. HMSC071D03 | reverse complement strand
ATTTGAACAATCATCTCAATATCTCCCTAATACGGATGAGGAAAAAGAGGTGGTAAATAAGTTACTGTTCAAACAAAAAAAGCAAGATGAAGTAGTTCTAGAAGATGATCAAAGTTCTGTATTGGACGTAGATACTAGTCATTTATCTCCAGAAGATGCGGAATGGCTGAAGCAGAACTGGGATAATATCAGCTTTTCAGTAGAGCCTAAAAAACAGATGGTCATTGATGCAGATAAAACAGTGATCTATGAAAAACCTTCCGATCCTGTTGGAGATACTTATAAAGCGCAGGAAGAAAATCAGAGTAAAGAAAAAGCTCCTGAAAGTTCTCAGGAGCAAATAAAGAAGACTGAGAACGAATTCGGGGATTTTTCTGAGATTTCTCAGAAGGCAGCACCTCTACCTGAAGCGAAACAATCGCAACCTTTGGATGGCTCGTCACCGAACCAAACTCAGTCTCAATCTTTACTTCATTTTACTATATTGGATGCGGATAAGTCAATTTATAAACAGAATTATCATCCAATCAAGGTAAAAGAATTACGAAAGCTGAATCGTTATGCACCTCAATTGCAACAGACAGCTAAGTGGTATTTAGATACGCTAGCAGATAGTAAGGTGTACTATTTTTTTAAAGATGAAGAAGATATTAAAGTAGTATCTGTTTCTTTTTACAAAGAGAATTTCATGCACCTTACAGGAATTGCTCCAATAAAAGATGATCAAACCCCAGAACAGACACTACTTGATTTTGTAGAGGGGAGAGGGGAATTTGATAATATTATGATTGCTAATAGGGGAGCAGCATTTGAAAAACTACAAGTGTTACCTGACTTTGAAGCAATTATTGATGCAGGTTCTTTCTATTTTGATGATTTATCTCAAATTGAAAAATTCAATCGTATTGATCTATCTCAAGCAATTATGTCTGAGGATAAGGATTTGTTGCTTGCGCTAAGAGATATTGATGGCATTGGAGTTCCTGCTTCTTTGATGAAAGTAAAAGAAACATTATCATATGAGCTAGGAGGAAAAGAAAAGATAATTCTTGGTGTTTTTCGTGACCGCGACGGTCGAATTGAACAGCTATCGATCAACGAGGACTACATCAAGAATGATGGTAAAGAATTGCAATCCATTATGGAAAATGGCTTGTTTGAGGCAATTCATCCAAATGAGATTGACAAAAATAACTACAATGTCCGCCTTCAATGGGCAGAAAAGCATGATGGTGGGCCAATTTTACCTTATAGTGAAACCGAGTTGATTGATTATCTGTCTTTTGCAACAGAGCTATATAAGCAGAATAATATCTATTACGAAAAGCATCATGCAAGTGTAAGCGATCGAATGAACCAGGTAGAAGGTGCTTCCTATACCCCTTTTACAAAGGTTCAATTTGCTTTATACAGCCCTGATGGTGAATTGATTCAGGATGGTATCCGTTACAATATTGGTGA
>NZ_KV807798.1:0-488 GCF_001812125.1 Streptococcus sp. HMSC071D03 | reverse complement strand
CTCAACTCCCTTATGGAGATTTAAAAAACAGTCCTATCGGATTTACAGATAGTAGTTACGATAGCCGTCTTGGTTTTATCTCTTTTGATGGAATGGATAGTGTTGAGGTAGACAATTTATCTGCTTGGTTTGAGAAGTTGGGTGTTAGAGATTCGCCTCAAGAACAAGTAGCTCTTGTAGAAAAATGGCAAAATGAAATTAAAGAATTATCGGAAAAAGTTGAACAAACCATTGTCAACGTTCGAGATGAATTTGAAAAAACACAAGTCAAGAATTCGCAAAATACACTAGATAATCCATACGAAAAAATTTATCAGTATAACCGAAAAGATGAGAGGGATCGTGATTTGGATGGTGATGGTATTTCCAATTCTGATGAGATGTTGCAAGGAACAGATCCATACAATGGTGCTTCTAACCTTCATAAAAAACAGGAAGATAGAGAAAGAAGGATAGATGCTGAAGCAGAAACTGGAGCGATTATCACC
>NZ_KV807797.1:0-235 GCF_001812125.1 Streptococcus sp. HMSC071D03 | reverse complement strand
TTTCAGCATCAGTCAAGTTGCTTGGATCTGTAACCGGAGTTACTGTTGGATCCGTTACGACTTTATCATCTGATTTCTTAACTGTCTTATCGACTGGAATTACAGCTGTTGTACCATCTGGATAAGTTACAGTTGTTGTACCATCTTTGTCAACCTTAACATCAGTTACGGTTGGGTTTGATTTCTTAACTTCTTCGGCTACTTTAGCTTTTTCGGCGTCAGTCAAGTTGCTTGG
>NZ_KV807796.1:3094-9439 GCF_001812125.1 Streptococcus sp. HMSC071D03 | reverse complement strand
ACAAAGGCGAACCGGAAGTTCAACCAGCATTACCCGAAGCTGTTGTGACTGATAAAGGAAAACCAGAAGTTCAACCGGCATTACCCGAAGCTGTTGTGACTGACAAAGGCGAACCGGAAGTTCAACCGGCATTACCCGAAGCTGTTGTGACTGAAAAAGGTGAGCCAGAAGTTCATGAAAAACCAGCATACACTGAACCGGTAGGCACAGTTCCAGACGAAGCACCCAAGTCCGAGAAGTCAGAATACACGGAATCTGTAGGTACAACAGGAGTAGATGAAACAGGAAACTTAATTGATCCGCCGGTTATTGAAATCTCAGAGTATACCGATCCACTAGCTACAGTTCCTGACGTTGCTCCAGAGAGAGAAGAGCTTCCTGCTTTACATACTGATATTCGTACAGAGACTATTCCTAAAACTATCACAGAAGAATCTGATTCTAGCAAATTTATAGGTGATGATTCTATTAAACAAGTTGGTGAGGATGGCGAACGTCAAATTGTTACTAGCTATGAAGAGTTACATGGCAAAAAAATCAGTGACCCAGTTGAAACAGTAACTATTTTGAAAGAAATGAAGCCTGAAATTCTTGTAAAAGGTACCAAAGAAAAGCTCAAAGAAAAAACGGCTCCTGTTTTGACTCTGACCACTGTATCTAAGGATGTTTTAGCTAAGTCTGCTACAATTAACTACAATCTAGAAAATCAAGACAATGCTACAATTACACGCATTGTAGCGACTATCAAAGAAGGTGGAAAAATTGTAAAAACGCTTGATTTAAAAACCGATAACTTATCTCAAGTATTAGATAACTTAGACTATTACAAAGATTATACGATTTCAACCACTATGACTTATGATGTAGGTAAGGGTGCAGAAGTATCGACTTTGGAAGATAAACCTTTACGCTTAGATTTAAAGAAAGTTGAGTTGAAAGATATTGCAAATACCAGTCTCGTACAAGTAAACGAAAGCGGTGTCGAAAGCGATAGTAATCATTTAACCTCTCTTCCAAGTAATGTTAACAACTATTACTTAAAAGTAACCTCCAGAGAAAACAAAGTGACTCGTTTAGCAATTGATAAGATTGAAGAGGTCATTGAGGAAGGTAAGCAGCTTTACAAGGTAACGGCAAAAGCACCTGACTTAGTTCAACGTGATAAAGACGGTAAGTTAAAAGATACGTACACTTATTATCTTGAAAAACCAAGAGCTACCGAGGATAAGGTTTATTACAACTTCCATGATTTAGCAAAAGATATGCAAGCAAATCCTACCGGTGACTTTAAACTTGGTGCAGATTTGAATGCAGTTAACGTTAAACCAGCAGGTAAAGCTTATGTTATGGCTAAGTTTAGAGGTACTCTATCAAGTGTAGAGAATCATCAGTACACGATTCATAACTTAGAAAGACCTTTGTTTAATGAGGCTGAGGGTGCTACACTCAAAAACTTTAACTTGGGTAATGTAAATATTAACATGCCTTGGGCTGATAAAGTTGCCCCTATTGGTAATATGTTTAAGAAATCTACACTTGAGAATATCAAAGTAGTAGGTTCAGTAACAGGAAATAACGATGTAACTGGTGCAGTTAATAAGTTAGATGAAGCTACTATGCGCAATGTAGCATTTATTGGTAAGATTAACAGTCTTGGAGATAAAGGCTGGTGGTCTGGTGGACTTGTCAGCGAAAGTTGGATAAGTAACGTTGATAAAGCTTACGTTGATGCTAAGATTAGTGCCAATAAATCTAAATATGGTGGTTTAATTGGTAAACTAGATCATGGTATTGACTCGATGACAGTAGGTAAAAAAGGATTTCTCCGAAATGCTGTAATAAAAGGTACTATGAATTTGATTCAGCATGGCGAAAGTGGAGGTGTAATTCATAATAACTTTAACTGGGGTGTTATTGAAGACGTCGTAACAATGCTTAAAGTAAATAATGGTGAAATTGTCTATGGTTCACCAGCCTTGAATGATAATGACCAATATTTTGGATTAGATAATATCAAACGTGTAAATTATGTAAATGGTGTTGCAAGTGGTTTATCTTCCTACAAACATTCAAATCGTATTACTGGTATCTCTCAAGCAGAAGCAGATGCTAAAATCGCTAAGATGAATATCACAGCCAACACCTTTACTATTCAAGATCCTATCGTAAACAAGTTAAATCGTATCGTTGATAGAGATTCTGAATATAAAGCGATTCAGGACTACCAAGAAACAAGAAACCTAGCTTATCGAAACTTGGAAAAACTGCAACCATTTTATAACAAAGAGTGGATTGTAAACCAAGGGAATAAGTTAACAGATGAGTCCAATCTTGTTAAGAAAACTGTTCTGTCTGTAACAGGTATGAAAGCAGGGCAATTTGTCACTGATTTATCGGATATTGATAAGATTATGGTTCACTATGCTGATGGTACAAAAGAAGAGTTAACTGTGACCGCTAAAACGGACTCTAAAGTAGTTCAAGTAAAAGAGTATGATGTAGTAGGTCAAAACATTGTCTATACTCCAAATATGGTTATGAAGAATCGTAACCAGTTAGCAAGCGGTATTAAAGAGAAGTTAGCTAGTGTTACCTTACTTTCAGATGAAGTTCGTAGCTTGATGGATCAGCGTGATAAACCTTGGAAGAACACACAAGATAAGAAAACTGAGTATATTAAGGGCTTGTATTTAGAAGAAAGTTTTGAAGAAGTAAAAGGAAACTTAGAAAAACTTGTTAGTCAGATTTTAGAAAATGAAGATCATCAGTTAAACGGTGGGGAAGTAGTCGAGCGTGCTTTACTTAAGAAAGTTGAAGATAACAAAGCTAAAATCATAATGGGACTGACTTATCTCAATCGTTACTATGATATCAAATATGGTGATTTAAGTATCAAGGATATCATGACGTTCAAACCGGACTTCTATGGTAAGACACCAAGTGTACTAGACCGTTTGATTCAAATTGGTTCAAGGGAGCATTTCTTAAAAGGTGACCGTACGCAAGATGCCTACAAAGAAGTGATTGCTGGTGCAACTGGTAAAGGTGATTTACGTAGCTTCTTAGACTATAACATGCGTTTGTTTACAGAAGATAAAGATTTGAATGACTGGTTTATTCATTCTGCGAAAAACGTTTATGTAGTAGAACCTGAAACAAGTACAGAAGCCTTTAAAGATAAGCGTCACCGTGTATTTGATGGTTTAAACAATGATATTCACGGTCGTATGATTTTACCATTGCTCAACTTAAAGAAAGCTCATATCTTTATGATTTCAACCTATAACACTTTAGCTTATAGTTCATTTGAGAGATATGGTAAAAATACAGAGGAAGCGAGAGAGTCTTTAAAACCTAAGATTATTTCAGTAGCAAAAGCACAACAAAGATACCTAGACTTTTGGTCTCGTTTAGCTCTTCCAAGTGTACGTGATAAGCTCCTCAAGAGTCAAAATATGGTACCGACTCCTGTGTGGGACAGTCAGTGGTATGACGGTATTCCTGACGCAAATCGTCAAGGTTATGGACGAGGTGGTACAGTGGTATCTCCTATTCGTGAGCTATTCGGCCCGACTGATCGTTGGCATCAAGTAAATGGAGCTATGGGAGCGATGGCTAAGATTTATGGCGACCCGTATAAAGATGATCAAGTGTATTTCATGGTTACGAAAATGTTAGACGACTTTGGTATTTCAGCCTTCACCCATGAAACAACTCACGTCAACGATAGAATGGTTTACTACGGAGGTTACAGACACCGTGAAGGTACTGACTTAGAAGCCTTTGCTCAAGGTATGTTACAAACCCCTGATAAATCTACTCCGAATAGTGAGTATAAAGCTCTGGGTATCAACATGGCTTATGAGCGTAAAAATGATGGTGAGCAGTACTACAATTATGACCCAGCTAAGTTAGACAGTCGAGACAAGATTGATAGTTATATGAAAAACTACAATGAGTCTATGATGATGTTGGATTACTTAGAAGCTTCTGCTGTTATTCATCAGAATTTATCAGACAACTCTAAGTGGTTCAAGAAGATGGATAAAGAGTGGCGCACCAATGCGGATAGAAACCGTTTAATTGGAGAACCACACCAGTGGGACAAATTGCGTGACTTGACGGAAGAAGAGAAGAAAATCCCTATTGATAGCATTGACAAGTTGGTAGATAATAACTTTGTAACTCTTCATGGTATGCCAAATAACGGTCGTTTCCGTACGGAAGGTTTTGATAGCGCTTATCAAACGGTCAATATGATGGCAGGTGTCTTTGGGGGGAACACGAGTCGAAGCACCGTAGGTTCTATCTCCTTTAAACACAACACTTTCCGTATGTGGGGGTATTATGGTTATGAAAATGGCTTTATCCCTTATGTTTCTAACAAATTAAAAGGTGATGCCAACAGAGAAAATAAAGGGCTTTTAGGTGATGACTTTATTATCAAGAAAGTTTCTAAAAATCAATTCCAAAACCTCGAAGAGTGGAAGAAACATTGGTATCATGAAGTGTATGACAAAGCACAGAAAGGCTTTGTTGAGATTGAAGTAGACGGTTCTAAGATTTCAAGTTACGCTCAACTTCAAGACTTATTTAACACTGCTGTTGAGAAAGACTTGAAAGAAGGTGGTTTCAAGCATACCGAAGGTCTCAAGTGGAAAGTTTACAAGAAGTTGTTGCAAAACACAGACGGTTTCTTAAATCCATTGTTTAAAATATAAAAGGGACAAGTTTTTTGGCTCTTTGTCAACTGTAGTGGGTTAAATAAAAGCTAAAATATGGAGAGGGCAATTGTTGTCCTCTCCATATTTTATACTCAATAAAAATCAAAGAGTAAACTAGGAAGCTAGCCGCAGGCTGTACTTGAGTACGGCAAGGGGACGCTGACGTGGTTTGAATTTGATTTTCGAAGAGTATTAGGATAGTTATTAATCCATTTTTCGATAAATGCGACCTTTTTGGGAGTCGTTTTCTTAAAGTTGATTGAAACAAGATATGAACAAAGAGGTTAGGAAAGTCAAAATAATTTTTAAAAATGTTTTAGAATTCGTAGCGTACTATTCTAAGTTCAATCTACTATAGCTCCCTTAGGTAACCATCTACGAATGAGCCGGTTGTGATTCTCATTAGTTCCCCTTTCCCATGAGGCGTAGGGATGTGTATAGTAGACATGCTCCTTAGAAAACACATCAGCCAAGCGGTTGAATTCGGCTCCATTGTCTGTCTTGATGGAAAGAATTTGATGCTGTTTTAAGATGAGTTTTAGAGCTTAATTGACCGACTCAGCGCTTTTATTTGGGTGGTATTGAGCATTTACCATTCGTTATCCTCGAGGAATGTATTGTATTATGAAACAACTAATACGATAAGCTACAATGGATTTATTCTACAGAAAGGAAAAACTCCAGTTTTATTTAGAAGGATAAAAGGTAAATAACTTATATACAATTTATTTCGAATTTTTTTAAATAAAACAAACTTTAAAGGCAAAAGAATACGAAAACAATAAAATGAAGCGCCGATAATAATGCTAATCGTTTGAGTGATATTTTAAATATGATTCATTTTTAATAGTTTGAAGAATGAAAACATCAAAATAATCCAATACTATCAAGGAAAAATAGAGGGTGAATCAAATATAATTATTTTAGATGCATAAAAACTAAAAAAAGTTTGATTTAAGCGCGAAATTATTTGCCTATTCCCACAAAAAAGTATCCAATTATACTTGGATAGCTTTGTCTGTGAATATAAACAATATGTATTTCAGGTGAGCAAATTCAAAAAAAGGAGACAATAGAATGGATAAAAAATCATCCATGAGTCGTATCGAACGCCAAAAACGAGAAAAAGTTTTACGCTTCTCTATTCGTAAGTATAGTTTCGGTGCGGCTTCAGTTGCTGTTGCAGCGCTGATGTTTTTGGGTGCGCGCGTCGTTAGTGCGGATAGCGTAACACCTGTCGAACAACCTCATGTAGGGGCTTCAATTCAAGGAACGAGTTCGCTTGAATCGCAAGATAAGGAAGAGCCTGCTAGTTCTGTAAAAGTGGATACAGCTACTGCAAGTCAGCTTGTGGCACAGATCAAAGACCAGCTCCATGTCAAGGAAGCTGCTAATACAGATCTTTTGGTTACCGCTAATGAAGAACTTGTTAAGGCTGAACAGACTCTCGCTGATTCAAAAGTGAGTCAAGAAGAAGTGGACGCTTTAGTAGCTCGCTTGACCAATGTTTTGGACCAGCTACGAGCAGTGGAAACTCCTCCAGTCAAAGAAGATAAAAATGACAAAAGTACACAGGAAGCAACTCCGGAAATCAAGCCAGAAGTAGCGAAGCCAACTCCAG
>NZ_KV807796.1:0-2994 GCF_001812125.1 Streptococcus sp. HMSC071D03 | reverse complement strand
ATGACTTGACACGTGAAATCTTGGAAAAAGCTATTGCCCAAGTTGCCGTAGCTAAGTCTGTATTTGGTGGTGTAGAAGTCAGCCTTCGTGATGTTGAGGATATGAATCGTGTCATCAAACGTAACGAAAGTTCTGTTATGATTGCACGTAATCGTTTGACTTCAGGTTCTCATGATCCACGTAATGGTCAGAGAATGGCTCAAGGAACAGGTTTTAGAGCAAATGGTCAAATTAATCAAGGTGCTTTAACAAATATCAAGTATTTTGCTTCTGTCGATCCGAAAGAGAACGGTGGACGAAAAACAATAAATGATAATCCAGAACTCACTAAAAATAAGACTGATATTAAGGCAACCTATGTACAAGATAGCGAAGGAAAATGGATCGTCTATGATGTTTTCTTCAATAATGATGGAAAAAGGATGACAAAGTTGTCATATCAGCAAGAATATTATTTCCAAGCTCCTTTTAATATCATGCACTCGTCTAATACGGTAAAAGATGTGAGTTTCACACGTTACCAAAATACTGGTGGTCGCAGACTTTCTGATGGGTTCCAAGGCTTTACCCCATATGGAAATACAGCCTATATATCTACATCTAAAGTATGGGAACAGAATTATAATCTCTTTAATGGTGATAAACGAACAATCTACGATCCGTCTTCAGGGGTGACTCGTGACAAACAAAGATGGCAGGTGTTTAAAAATAACGAGAATGACCCTGTCTTAAATACCCTTACAAAAACTAAAAGCGGTGGCTATCCAGGTGCATCATATTATCTTGGAATTAAGACTGGACAAGAAAGTGCCGATTATGCAATGCACATGCATGCCAAGATTAGGCTAAAAGATGATGTGACTGCTGAAGAAGCGGCTCAATACGGTCGTGTCTATGCAGCCTCAGTGACATACGGAAGAACTACTAATCAGTCTTATATTATGGGGGCAACGGGAACAAGTTTAGAAGCAGACCCAGAGGCACCAAAAGACCCAATTCAAGGTTTAACCGTTACAAAAACAGTAGGAGATAACGCAGGAGATCCAGTGAATCCAGTATCTTCAGGTTATGTTAAACATAAAAATGATAAATCATTCCCTGCAGGTATGAACTGGACGTGGCAAGATAATAATTCACCAAGTACAGCGCAAGCCGGAGTGTTCAAGTATACTTCTATTGCGACTTATAAAGACGGTTCTAAATCAACTGATGCCAATTCAGGTTCAGATGGAACAGTTACATTAATCGTTAAACCGAAACAACCTACTATCACAACAAGTGTAGAGAACAAAAAAGGCTTAACAAATCAGCAAATTACTGTTAATGTTGGAAGTGGAGTGCCAAACGGTTCTACAGTTAAGCTTTACGATGGCGATACAGTTATCGGAACTGGAACAACTAATGGAGAGACTGCGACAGTTACAGTTTCAGGAGCTCTACCAGGAAACCCCATTACAGCTGAAACAGTTGTGAATAATGGTGGAACAGTAACTTCTGATAGAAGTAATCCTGTTACTCCAACAGAAGCACCAGATGACCAAAAACCTACATTAGCAATCTCACCAGCTAACCAAACAGTAGTAGAAGGTGAAACAGTAAGCTTCACAGTAACAGCAAGAGATAATAAAGTTGTTAATATAGACTTTAAAGATTTTTCTGATAAGTACGTAAGTAGAGTACTACAACAAAAAGCAAGCTATTCTTATACTACAAATACTAATGAAGAAAAAGTAATTAAAATAACTATTACAACAACTGCAGAAGACGTTGGTAAAACAAATACGATTACATTTAAAGCTAGTGATAATGCAGGTAATCAAGCTGATCCCGTAACCTTTACTTTCACTGTAACATCTCGTGATAAGATAGCTCCAACAATTACAGCAGCAGATGCTACAGTAACTAAAAAAGAACCAATCACGCCAATCCCTGTAACAGCTGTAGATAATCCAGGTGGAGTTGGAATGCGTGATAAAAATCCAATTGAGGTAAGCAATTTACCACAAGGATTAAAATATGAAAATGGCCAAATTACAGGTACTACGAATGCTAAAACAGGGTATTATACTGTAAAAATTACTGCCTACGATAAAAACAATAATCACTCAACTAAATCAATCAGAATCACTGTTCAGGAGCAAGCTGACAAATATAATCCAACAGGAGATTCACTAACAGTTAACCAAGGTCAAGAAATTACAGATGAAGCAGTAAAAGCAAAAGTAACAAATTATGGACCTGGAACATTAACAGTAGAAAGCAAACCAACTTCAACTGCAACAGCAGGAGATGCAGGTAATGCGGTAGTTAAAGTTACATATCCAGATGGATCAAGTGATACTGTCAATGTACCAGTTACAGTAAAAGACGTAACAGGACCAACAATTACGGCAAATGACGCAACAGTAACTAAAAACACACCAATTACTCCAATCCCTGTAACAGCTGTAGATAATACAGGTGGTGTTGGAATGCGTGATAATAATCCAATTCAGGTAAGCAATTTACCACAAGGATTAAAATACGAAAATGGTCAAATTACAGGAACTACGAACGCTAAGACAGGGTACTATACTGTAAAAATCACAGCGTATGATAAGAACAATACAGCATCAACCAAATCAATCAGAATCACTGTTCAGGATCAATTAGCAGGAACAGCAACAGGAAAAACTGTCCCAGAAAAAACACCTGTACCAGCAAATACTAAGGTAGTAACACCAAATAGACCAGGAACAGCGATTACAACAGATAAACCAGTAAATGGTTTAACAGTTGATAACGGCGGAAATCTAGTAGGAACACCAACAGTAGACAATTGGGAACCAAAAGAAGAAGAACGCACAGTCGAAATTCCAGTTAAACTGAAAAATGGCCCAGAAGAAGCTGTAGTTAAAGTTCCAGTTAAAATTCAACGCGATACAGATGGAGACGGTATTCCAGATGTGACTGATCCAGATGATGACAACGATGGAATTCCAGATACAGAAGATG
>NZ_KV807795.1:0-950 GCF_001812125.1 Streptococcus sp. HMSC071D03 | reverse complement strand
CCGTTCCCTTCAGCCGGACTTGGGTAATCCTCCATAGTATTTAATGGACCTTGTAGGACTTGAACCTACGACCACTCGGTTATGAGCCGAGAGCTCTAACCAGCTGAGCTAAAGGTCCAACAAGATCATTATAGCGGCGAAGGGGATCGAACCCCCGACCTCCCGGGTATGAACCGGACGCTCTAGCCAGCTGAGCTACACCGCCATCAATCGGGAAGACAGGATTCGAACCTGCGACACCTTGGTCCCAAACCAAGTACTCTACCAAGCTGAGCTACTTCCCGAGTTAAATAGAAAAATGCACCCTAGAGGAGTCGAACCTCTAACCGCCTGATTCGTAGTCAGGTACTCTATCCAGTTGAGCTAAGGGTGCTCTTTATATGCCGAGGACCGGGATCGAACCGGTACGATCGTTACCAATCGCAGGATTTTAAGTCCTGTGCGTCTGCCAGTTCCGCCACCCCGGCCTCTCTAAGCGAACGACGGGATTCGAACCCGCGACCCCCACCTTGGCAAGGTGGTGTTCTACCACTGAACTACGTTCGCATCGACCTCTTGGTTATATTAAAAAAATGCCGGCTACATGACTTGAACACGCGACCCTCTGATTACAAATCAGATGCTCTACCAACTGAGCTAAGCCGGCTTATTTCTATTATGCGGGTTAAGGGACTTGAACCCCCACGCCGTTAAGCGCCAGATCCTAAATCTGGTGCGTCTGCCAATTCCGCCAAACCCGCAATGATGACCCGTACTGGGCTCGAACCAGTGACCCATTGATTAAAAGTCAATTGCTCTACCAACTGAGCTAACGAGTCTAAAATAACTTTCGTTATCTTAAACGGTCCCGACGGGAATCGAACCCGCGATCTTCGCCGTGACAGGGCGACGTGATAACCGCTACACTACGGGACCTATGGGAGTTAACGGGATCGAACCGCTGACCCTCT
>NZ_KV807794.1:0-832 GCF_001812125.1 Streptococcus sp. HMSC071D03 | reverse complement strand
CTTTGTGAAACATAGGGAACACCTCACAACTCTTTTTACCTCTATTATACGACTTTCCAAAAACAAAAGCCCTTGGAAACTTGACTTCCAAGGATTTTGTCTTCAATCTGACGTTGATGATATCAACGTTTTTTCTGTCTTTATACAAGTTTACAATGCTACATCAAGACACTTGAAATATGGGAACATTAACTTTTCTTATATGGAAGAATAATCTATGCATTTATAGTAGATTGAAATAAGTTGTGAACAAAGAGATTAGGAAATTCAAATCAATTTCTAATAATGTTTTAAAATCTGTAGCGTACTATTCTAGATTCAATCCACTATAATAACTATTCATACTCTTCGAAAATCAAATTCAAATCACGTCAGCGTCACCTTGCCGTACTCAAGTACATCTTGCGGCTAGCTTCCTAGTTTGCTCTTTGATTTTCATTGAGTATCAATTGAAATTTAACGAATTTTAACTATTTCAAAAGATCTGTAAGACTGATATTTCCCCTTTCTCCTAATCATTATCCATCAAAAAACCGTAAGAATTTCTTCTTACGGTTTTTCTAGCAAATTCATAGAATTGAGATTCTCAGTTTTGCTTTATTTGAGTAATTTCTTACTCTTCTTCCTCACGTTTTTTAGCGAAGAGGAGTCCACCTGTCGCTGCTGCAAGAAGTGCTAAAGCAAGTGAAGCGCTAGATTGTTCTGTACCAGTATTTGGCAATTCTTTCGCTCCTGCTTTCTTAGCTGGTGCTTGAGCAGGTGAATCTTTAACTCCATCTGCATCTTTTCCTTCTGCATCTTTAGCTTTTTCGGCGTCAGTCAAGTTGCTTGG
>NZ_KV807793.1:0-1655 GCF_001812125.1 Streptococcus sp. HMSC071D03 | reverse complement strand
ATCTTTCGCTACTGGTGTGTACTTATCTGCATCGCTACGTGGGTCTTTTACTTCAAATGTAATCGTAACTTCCTGTGGAGCTTGTTTGTAATGTGCTGGGTAAGTGACTACTACTGTTTTAGTGTAAGTACCTGCTTCTGTAGCAGTTGGTGCTTGACCGTCTTTCCATTTGAAGCTTGTTGCACCACGGTAGTTATTTGGGAATTCTGGTGTTCCAGCTTTATTGGTTACATAAGTAGCTGGATCAGCAGCAAAACTTCCACCAACTTTGGCAGTGTAGTTTTCTTTGACTGCTACTGCTTGGAATTTTGAACTTGCATTATCTATGAAGTTATCCATATAACCAGTCATAATCTCGGTTTTTGCACCAACAGTACCACCTGTACCTTGTAATCCCGCTACATAATCAAGTGGTTTCGACTTATCAAGAATTGGTGTATCATAAGTAATAGTCCAACTTGGATTTTTACCTAGCCAACCTCCTGCAACATCTGCTGTTAGTGTATATAAAGCCTGTGAACGCGCTGCTGCCTGAGCTGCTGCTTCTGCCTCTTTTCCTTTTAGCGCTGGATTGCCAATATTTTTGTAGTATTGCGTTAGTTTCTTAGTCATCTCATCGCCAGTATAGACGTTCGTTTTACCTTTTGCCCCCATGACATAAGAACCATCATTATTCTTCCAGTCAGTACGGGTACTCATGACTTTGCCATTTTTATCAGTCTGCACAATATTCCAGTTAGTTGGAGTACCTACTGAGTCTTTTGGTACAGTAAAGTAGGTATATCCGCTTGCTGCATTTCCACCTCGCCCGCCATTAACAACAGTTGTCCAATGAATGACATTTTTAGCGTTATCAACTTTGTAAGAAATCTTTATATAATCATCAACAACAACCTCGCCCCTTTTTTTATTTGTATACTCAAGGTTTTCAGCCCCTTCTGATGCTCGTGGTGCTGTTGCTCGTAGTGCACGATTAGTACGTGGTTTAGCTACTAAAGAACCATCTTTGATCGTTTGTGCTGCTGTCAAGTTTGCTCTTGACCCATCTGCAAAAGCAACAACTACTGAGCCGTCTGCTTGGACTTGAACATCAGTTGCTGTAGGGTTTGCTGCCTTAACAGCTGCCACAACTTTTGCTTTTTCTTCATCAGTCAGTGCTGCTGGATTGTAAACAACAGTCACTTCTGGAGCTTGGATGCTGTCTGCTTCCTTAGCTTTTTCAGTCGCAACTACTGGTTCTTCTTCAGAATTTTGAGTAGGTTCAACTGGTTTTTCAGCTTTTTCTCCAGTTGCTACTACTGGTGCCACTTCTACAGCTGGAGCTGCATAAGTTGGGTTCTCTTCAGATACAACTGGCTTAGTCCCATCTGTTGTAGAGCTAGTTTCTGGTTTAGCTTCTACTGTATCTGCTTTGACTGATGGAGCTACTAAAGTAGCCCCAACCGCAAAAACAAGCGAACAACCGAAAAGGAAATGTTTTCCTTTTTTGATCATACGCCAATTCTTTTGTTCTGCATTTTTACGATTAAAATACATATTTATTTCTCCTTTTGTGTTTATGTAGTATTATAAATACAATTTTATTATAATCTTTTTACTTAGATAAATCAAATTTATTCTTTAGACTTCTTGCGAAACTAGAATCCTAGTTCACG
>NZ_KV807792.1:0-935 GCF_001812125.1 Streptococcus sp. HMSC071D03 | reverse complement strand
TTGGTGTCTTATGTGCTGGTGTTGTTACATCTACTGGTTTTGATGGGTTCTTATTAGGTTCTGTTACTTTTCCTTTTCCTGGGATATCTTTCTTAGGAAGATTGTCATTTGGTACTTCACCTGAACCATTGTCGCCAATCGTAACAGTGATTGTAATTGGGTTTCCATCTTTATCTTCACCAGGGATTTCTACCTTAGTTCCTGATGGGTATGGGTTTCCATCTTGTTTCTTAGGCGTTACTACTGCATCACCATTTGGTTTTTGATTAATTTCAATCGCAACTGGTTGTTCTGTTGTTGGAGCATCTGGTGTTATCTTACTTGGTGTTTCAACTGGAACTTCTTCCGTTGGTTTACCTGGTTCTGTAATCTTACCTGTTCCTGGGACTTTACCTTCTGGTAATTCACTGTTTGGTACGTTACCTTTACCGTCTTCACCGATTGTAACTGTGATTGGGTGATCCTTATCTTTACCTGGAATTTCTACCTTAGTTCCTGGTGGGAATGTTGAGCCATCTGGTTTCTTCGGTGTTACTGTTACGTCACCTGTCTTAGGATCTTGATCCAACTCTAGTTTTGGTGTCTTATGTGCTGGTGTTGTTACATCTACTGGTTTTGATGGGTTCTTATTAGGTTCTGTTACTGTTCCTGTTCCTGGGACAGCTTTCTTAGGAAGGTTGTCATTTGGTACTTCACCTGATCCATTATCACCAATTGTTACTGTGATTGGGTGATCCTTATCTTTACCTGGGATTTCTACCTTAGTTCCTGGTGGATATGTTGATCCATCTGGTTTCTTAGGCGTTACAATCGCATCTCCATTTGGTTGTTGAGTAATTTCGATTGTAGGAGTTTGAGTTGTTGGTGTCTTAGGATCTGTTCCATTTGTGATTTCTTCCTCATCTGGAATTCCATCGTTGTCATCGTCTGGATCC
>NZ_KV807791.1:0-57721 GCF_001812125.1 Streptococcus sp. HMSC071D03 | reverse complement strand
ATTATGTACTGTTTTAGGTTCAATTGACTATAAAATTTCTTATCAAAATATTTCTATTTGAAGACTAAGAGAATGTTTTCAACAATTTAGGGGGTAAAGAATCAAAAAACATCCCAAAGCTGATCAATATTCTCATCCTAAAAACATTGATAAATTCTTTGAGATGTATATAAATACTATTTCATGAGAAAGCTAGGTAATGACTGAAATACTAGCACAGAGGGAACTTTCTCAAAGACTTAGTATGAGGTAGAAAGCACTTATTCTTTATCTGCCTTCAAAGTCGAAGTTTCTTGAGCATCTGCTGATTTTTCTTCTTTTTCTACTAGATTCTCAGAATCCTTCTTAGGATCTTCTTGATTTCCCTGAATTTTTTCCTCTTTTACAGGATTCAAGCTCCAAATACCATCTTGATTGACCTTGTAGCCATCAGGTGTTGTTCCATTTCTTAGAAGTGAACCATCTGCTTGGAAATAGTACCAGTTGCCATTCAACTGTTTCCAACCAGTCTCCATTGCGCCGCTAGTATTGAGATAATAACGAGAGCCATCAATCTCTTGAATACCTGTTAGCATGATGCCTTCCTTGTCTAGATAGTACCATGTGTCCTTATCTTGGAACCAACCTGTCTTCATAGCTCCGCTAGTTGCAAAGTAGTAGTAATGATTGTCCAGCCATTTCCAGCCGGTCTGCATAGCTCCACTTGCATTGAGATAATAGCGAGTACCTTCAATTTCTTGTAGGCCAGTTTGCATGATACCTTCTTTATCTAGATAATACCAAAGATCGTTTTCTTTGAGCCAGCCTGTCTTCATTGCTCCACTACTTGTGAAGTAACTATAATGATTATCAAACCATTTCCAACCTGTTTGCATAGCCCCACTTGCATTTAGATAATAGCGAGCACCTTCAATTTCTTGTAGGCCAGTTTGCATGATACCTTCTTTATCTAGATAGTACCAAAGTTCCTTGTCTTTTAACCAGCCTGTCTTCATCGCTCCACTACTTGTGAAGTAGCTATAATGATTATCGAACCACTTCCAACCTGTTTGCATGGCTCCACTTGCATTTAGATAATAACGAGTTCCTTCAATCTCTTGTAGGCCAGTTTGCATAACACCTTCTTTATCCAAGTAATACCAAGTATCTTTATCCTTGATCCAGCCTGTTTTCATCGCTCCGGAACTTGCAAAATAGTTCCACTGACCTTCAATCAAGGCCCAACCTGTTTGCATAACTCCCTTATTATCAAAGTAGTAGGTTACTCCATTGATTTCCTTTTTACCAACTATTTGTTTTCCTTCTTCATCAAAGTAGTACCAGTTTGATTCAATTTTTTGCCATCCAGAGCCTGTCTCATCTGACTGTAATTCCCCACTACTTGCAAAGAACATTTTCTTACCATTAAAGACTTGTGAGCCAGTAAGCATTTTACCATCTTTATCAAATAGGTACTTTTTGTCACCTATTTCAGCTAGTTCATTGTATGTTCTAGCACCAGACCATGTGATATAGTACCAAGTCCCATCATGCTTAAACCAACCTGATACCTGCATACTTCCATCGTTGTTGAGATAATACCAGTTTCCATCTATTTTTTCTTTAGAATCTTTCAGATGAAGCCATCTATCAGCCTGCATTTGGCCTTGTCCATTAAAGAAATAGTAAACCCCATTAATTTTTTTCCAACCAATAGCCATTTGATCATCAGATAGACGATATTTCCAGTAGCCATCTTCCTTATACCACTTTTCTGATACTGTAGGAATATCAGGGAAAGAGTCTGATACATTTGAAAAACCACTATCGCTGATATCAAATACTGTCGCATCTTTGGTTTTACTATAAGCCTTGATAATTTGTATATTTTTTTCTCGAAGCAAATTAGTTGTTGATTGACGATTGATATCTGCTCCACTTGTTTGAACAACTATGCTAGGTGACAAATTTTCAATAAAGTTAACTGTGTTTGAAATCGTGGCATCATAATGATGATTCCATTTCATCATATCTACTTTACCAATTACAGGACCTAATCTATCTTCAGCCCCCTGATCATTATCTAAGTCTCCACCTAGATAGATTTTCTTACCAGCTACATTCACCACAGCAACAATTGAGTTAGAGTTATCATCATAGACTCTTTTTAAATTCCCATCAGGACCATACTCATTTTTATAATTGTATAGTTGGATATCCATATCACCCAATTTAAAATGACTATCCTGATCAGAAATATCTTGAATAAGAGTTACACCACGTTCTAGAGCTGTTCTCACTGCATTATCATAATTATAGAGATTATCCCACAATCTCCACTGTGTTGTAATACGTTCGTCTGAATATTTTTTGAGATAAAATCTGTCAACAGAGTAACGTTTTAAAACTTCATCTGCAGTACCAATATGATCACTATGAACATGGGTTCCTAAAACAAAATCTAATTTTTTAACACCAACTTGTTTTAAATGGCGGAAAAGTCTGTCCTCAATTGTATCTTCATTCTCCCTACTAATTCCCCAACGATCTGGATAGAGTGGATTACTTCCATCTGGAAAATCATAGTCTTCACCCATATCAATTAAACCAAAATGTCCATTGCTTTCCAAGAGGATAGCATCACTTCCTGACTTTGATTTCAAATTAATAAAATGGATCCTATTACCTCCACCAGTAGAAATAGTATCAGCAAAAGCTGGTTTCGATAAAGATAGTATCACTAAGGTATATAGAAGACAACTGTATAATAGTATATTTTTTATTTTTAAATTTTTCATATAAATTATATTTCCCTTTATTTAATTGAATATTCTGTTAACTTTTCTATTTGTAAAAGTTTAAACTCTTACTTTCGATAAGCCTTTATACTATGGCTATACCACTCCTGCATTTCTTTTGATGGCGGAGTCATGTAATCCCCATACATCTGGGTTAAAAAAATATCGTAATTCTTTGGAATAGGTACCATTCGACCTTCAAACTCTGTTAAAATCAGTTCTTTAAGGGTTCCTGCTGGAAAGACTTCTTTCATTTTTTCTTTTCCAACTCCAATGGCTCCTTCATAAGTAGGATTGTCTGTCACACTATTTTTAACTAACTCATCTATTTTCTTATAGAAATATCTCGGATTAACTAGTCTAAGAGGATACCAAGTACACAAGCGAAGGAAATCTTTTAATTTGCTATCTCCGTGAACCGCACGTTCTTTTTTGATATAGGCAAGCTGACGCAAGGCAACATATTTATAGCTCTTGTCAACGATGCTCAAATCTGAAAATTGATCAATCGGAAAGACATCAATGAACAAACTTGTATCATGACGCTTGTATTTTACGTTATCTTCAATAACTGTTGTTGTATCTAAAATAGCTGCAAAATTATGGAAATACCATGAAGAGGTATCGTAGGAAAGAACTCGATATACAGGATGTTGGTCTTCCTCAATCGCTTTTAATAGACGCTCATAGTCTTTTCTATACAGTGAAATATCGATATCATCATCCCAAGGAATCATTCCCTTATGACGAACAGCTCCCAACATGGTTCCATAGCTAAGGAAATAAGGAATGTCATTTTTTTTACAAATTTCATCAACATAGTCCAAAATACCTAGTTGAATTTCTTTAATCTCATTTTTTTCTAAGTACTGCATTTAATCCTCCAATTTATAGGCTTCAAATTCGTGACTATAAAACTGTTTTTCTTTTGGTGGAAGAGTCATATAATCACCATAATACTGCTTCAAAATAGCATCGTATTGTTTCGGTGCTGAAAGCAATAAATGTTCAAAAGGAACTTCAACCAAATCTTCAAATACTTCTTTGGCAAAGACTTCTTTTTCCTTAAACTTTGATGGAATAAAAGCGATATATTTACCATCTTTTACCCTATACTTTTGAATTTGCTGTTCAATTTGACTCGCGAAATAACGGGGAGAAATAGGACGAAGTATAAACCAGAAGAAGGAACGAATCAAGTCTTTTAATTTACTATCTCCATAAACAATATTCTTGTGCTTACTGAAGGATAATAATTTAAAACTTTCCAACTTATAGCACACATCGATAACTTTAGTATCGTCGAAAGAATCCATTGGAAAAATATCAATGAAAATTCCAGAATCATAAGTTTTTGTATTTCGTGTATCCACTATTCTCGTTGTCGAATCTACAATCTTTATAAAATTATTATAGTAGTGATCATCAGTTTCCAAAGATAAAATTTTATATTTCGATTGTTCTTGATGAAATAACTGGATAAAACGTTCGTAGTTTTCACGTGTCATAGAGAGGTCTATATCATCATCCCAGGGGATAAAACCCTTGTGACGAATAGCTCCAATCAAGGTGCCATAATTGATAAAATAATCAATATCATGCTTTTTACAAAACGAGTCAATAAAAGCTAAAATATCAAGTTCAATTTGTTTAGCCTCTTCGATACTTAATCTTCTCATCTATTCCTCCTAAGATTTTTTAATACGTTTTTTGAGCGAGATGACATGACCTAAAAATTCATAAAAGATACTATCTTTGGTCCAAACGAGCAAACCAATGTAGCTAAGAGCTGATAAGACCATGATGATCACCATATTGATCAAGAAAGGTAGGTTGATAACCATTTTGACCGGATAAACAAGATTAACTAAAAAGTAGATCGGAACAAATGTCAAAGCGAAAAGAGAATAACGCACCGTATATTTGAAGATATGTCCTAGATTAATGAGCTTGGTCTTATGAATAAAGATAATGTAAAGTATTAGGAGAAAACTTTCCGATAACATCGTCGTAATCAAATAATACTCCGGTGTAATAATATTATTAAAGTAGAGGAGACTATCAAGAACTAGGTTTAGTCCACCAGCAAATAAGGTATAAACTGTAATTCTTTTTTCAAATCCATTTGTAAAGAGAATTTGAGAGCCTAGAATAGTATCTAGGGCAAGAATAATCGTGCGAAAAGCAAAGAGGGATGTTAAGATGCCACCACCAATATACTTCTCACTACCATACAAAAGGATTGCATTTGGCCCTAAAATCATCAATCCAAAACTAAGTGGAATGATGAAGAAGTTGAAAATGCGACTTCCTCGATTCACCAAATTTACATACTCTTCTTTTTTTCCAATACCTAGATAGTAGCTCAAGCGAGGAACACTGACTCCAATCGCACCTGTAACAACACCTGCGATAACCGTTACAATCCGTTGTGCCATCGTATAATAACTGACATTTACATCAACTCCGGTTTTTACCAAAAAGAGACGATCAAGGAAGGTGAATAACATATTGGCATTGGCAAAGATCAGCATGGCCGTCAGAGGAAGAAAGAGAGGTTTAAATTCTTCCAAAGAAACCTTAACAAACTGGATATCTCTTTTAATCCAAAAATAACTAATGAGATAATTGATCAGAGTTGAAAGACTCATAATCAGTGTATAGATAACAATATCATGCTCATTTTTTACAAACATGAAGATGGATACCAACATGAGAATACGGATGAAGGCTGTTTTATAAAATAAAAAACTATAATTTTCAAGAGCTTCATTCACCCATTCAATCGAGAATATTTGTGCAATGAGTTGAACACCCATTACCAAAAAAATCTTTTTGATAACAGGATTACTATTAAAGAATAAAGGATACGATAAAAGATAGACGGCACTTGTAACAATCGTACAAGCTACACACAAATAAAAAAGACTTGAAAAGACTTTATTTAATTCCTTCTTATTATCTTTTACATTACTAATAGCTCGAAGTCCGTAATTATAGACTCCATAGGTTGCAAAGGGCAAGAAAAAAGACAGGATGGTATCAACAGAGTTGAAATAACCATAGTCTGTTCGATCTAGAACACGCGCAACATAGGTACCCGTCAAAATTGGGAAAATAATATTTAAAACACGAATCCCCATATAAGCCAGGGCATTTAATTTTATACTTTTCATTCAATTTACCTCGTTGATTTATTATATCATAAAGTTAGTTAAAAAACCTATTTGACTGGGAAATCTGTTCCTCAAGCCATGTTTGTCATCCCTGGCGAAATCTTATCCCAATCCTCTAGGAAATCTTTTCTACAGTATTTTGTCAAATCTGAATTTTTCCAAAAGATAAAGGAGGACCATTCGAGTCCTCCTTTGTCTTGGATAATTATCCCTTATTTATATGAATTATAGTGCAAAAGTAATCACACCTAAAACTGAACGGTTTAGATTTCTCACTTCTTGCATACTTTCTTCAAATTTCTTATAGCGAGTGACACCATATTCTTCTACGAAAAGTACATTCTCAAATGCTAAAAGATCTTTGACATTTTGCAAGTTAACAAACTGAACACCCTCAAGATTCAATTTGTATTCTGCTTGTAATTTATTCAAAATACGATTATCTGAACTTACAATTGCTAGTGGTTGACCTTGACACTTGTAACTCAATAGTTCAGAAAGATTTTCAAGAGTTGTAATAGTTGAAACAAAGTCTACTTGATAAGCAGAGAAATCGCCTGCACGATTAATAGTTGGGTTGAAGAGGTAAACTAGAACATTCGCCATGATCACTAGGATGACACAGAGAATACCAATAATCACTAAGCGCAAAATAAGATTTTTCAAGTTAAAGCCAAGAGCAACTTCTCCATTCGGAGTCAATTCTTTAGAGTTCACTGTTTCAAGTTTTTCAATCTTAACATCTGTATAGGTAGACTTGAACTTGTCAATCAATGAATCAAACTTGCTTTCAAGGAAATCATTTACTTCCTTACTTGGAGTTAAAATTTTAACAGTTACACCTGCATCATCAATCAATGGGTTAATCGTTAATTTTTTTGTCCAATAGTCACTTGCAGAATTCTTCAATGCTGTTTCTGTGGTATCTAAATCTTTAGCGATTTCCTTCATCTTATCAGAATCAACATCATTGAAAAGAAAGGCACCATTGAGATTACCATCAATTAGTTTTGCATAGAAGTCACTATAGCCACCAACCTGATGATTCAAAATTGTTTTTGATGATGTTTCTGGAGCAGTTATCTTATAGGTGATATAAGTAGAATAACTAGTAGAATCTTTGACTGTATTTTTATTTTTAACAGCTTTTAAAGTAAATGGTACAGCTATGAGAGCAAATAAGGCTAGTAAAGCTAGCAAATTTACTTTACGTTTTTTATAAAGATTTGCGAACAAATCAGCTACAGAATATTGTTCAAACATGTATTTCCCCTTTTTTGATTAAGTGATGATTTTCTTTTGTGAGCATTTTTGCCACGAAAATGATAATAAGAACAATTCCCCAGAATTGCATTGTAAAAAGATTAAAGAAACTTTCTGAGAAGCTACTTCTAGGCATAAAGAATAAATTATTTAAGATTAGCAAAGATAATGCAAATAAGATTGTTCTTGAGCGATAAGCTACTTGCAGCATGGCTATAAATAGCATACCAAGTAAGATACTTAGTAGAAATAGTCCCAACATACCATAATCAGTATACAATTCCATGATATAACTACTTCCAATACCATGGCCTCTTAAATATTCTTTGTTTAGAACGAGATAGGACAGATTGTGGGCATAACTATTACTATCGATCGCTAGTTCGATACTATTTGTCGTATGTTCAAATGGTTTGGCACCAAATATGATTCCGATACTACCTCTCGCAAAATAGTCAACAACCGGACCAAAAGTGAAATTTCGGAAGTCTCTATACGGAAGACTACTATTGTACAAGAATCCTCTCGCTAAAACTCCAAAACTAGTTCCTTGTTTATAAATGAAATCGAGTAATAAATCAAAAACTCCACTATGGGATACTTGAGCGTTATCACGAACATAGTTTAGTGCTCCCATCGCAAGCATGAGAACAGGTGTTCCAAGATAAATAGCCAATTTTTCTTTGAAACCAATCCATTTCCCTTTCTCCGTTTGTTCACGCATAAAGTAGTAAACAAAGGCGAAAATCAAACTCAGAATAAAGGGATTTCTGGTACCAATTACTAAGTGAATCAAGTTAGCCGCGATATAGGCAACTAAAACCATTGTCGCATGTGACTTTTTAGGTTTGGTTGCTAAGTAAACACACATGGCATAAACCGTGAAAGTCGATAAGATATAGGTAAAGTAGGGCAATTGACTTTCAAAATTTGCATAATAATTGTAATAAGAAGTTTGCAAACGGTATAGCAGGCGCTCAAATAGTCTAAGGAAATAAAATGGATAGGTGAGTAGAAATACACTCAATGACACAAAACGTAATTTTTTTATATAATTGACATTCACTGTTTTTTCCACTTTTACAGGAGCTTTGCTTTTTCGAACAAGATAATAATTCGCTATAAAACCTCCTATTGTCAGTCCTAAAATAGAAACAATGACAACTAGGAAAGCAAATCGATAGGCAATTGGTTGGTAGGTGTCTAGCGCTCCATCTCTAAAATAATCAATGGTGGGTCTGGATACCAAAAATATAAAAATTGTGATAAAGAATATAAAGTGAATCAAATAGTATTTGATATTATTCCAGCAAAGTAGCAGACTGCTAATTAAGAGCAAAAGCAAAGTTGTCAGAAGTCCTACGTTGTTACTGGTAAACAAATAAGTGATTCCGCTTATTATGGTTACGATATAGCTTAGAATCGTAACCGTTAGCAACATTCGTTTGCCATCAACCATCTCAGCCCTCCTTTTCTAATTAATTTTTTTCGATTGCTCAATATTTTTAAACAATAATATTCTATACAATCTTACATTTACAAATAAGGCTAAAGCACTAATACGTCTTCCTTTTCTAAAAATGGTATTTTTGAAAATAGCAAAGACATGTTTTTTCAAGTAGCCATAAATCCTTGGATAGTCTTTAAACTCTTTGAATTTATCATCTAGAAGCATTTTATCCAAGATAAAGAAATGTGCATATGCCAGTCTAAAGAAAGCTACTTCTGTTAAGTTTGGATATTCCTTAACGACTTCAGTATAAAATTTTTGATAAATATCAATGTAAGCTAAGTCTTTTTCCGCATATGGTTTGGTAGTAATACTATCTCCTCGGTGGAAATAATAATAGTACGGTTTGGTATTCACAACATACTTTTTAGCTACTTTAATGAGATCAAAATGATAATAGGCATCTTCATAAATCAAACCTTTTGGAAAAGTTAACTGTGCTGCAATTTCCTTCTTGATGAGTTTGTTACAAATAGTACCAGGTATTTTCTCACCAATTAAATATTCTCTGAGGAATGTTTCAGTATCACATACAAAATAATCATCCTGGTTTTCAGTTTGCGGACTCTCACTATTGGCATAGACATTCATAACCCCACAGCTGGAAACATCCGCATCTTCATTGACTAATTGTTGGTATAAGCTAGCAATCATTTCAGGATGTATATAATCATCCGAATCTATAAAAATAACATAGTCTCCGTGGGCTTGCTTCAATCCATCATTTCGAGCTTGAGACAAGCCTTCATTTTCCTTGTGATAAACCAAAACTCGTTCATCTTGTTCAGCAATTTGTTCACACAAGCGACCACTTTCATCTGTCGCCCCATCATCAACGAGAATGATTTCGAGGTTTTGATAGGTTTGTTGCTGAATGGATGCTATTGATTTTTCAAGGTATTGCGCCACATTATAGACTGGAACAATGACACTAATTAATGCAGTTTCCATGCTACTCCTCTATTAGTTTTTCTACTTGTTCAATTTGTTTAGCAATCGTAAATTGCTGAATAAATTGACTGGCTTCATCGACATTAAAGCTTGATGCAACTGTCATGTAGTTCTCAATTGCTTGAGCTGCTTCTTGATTGCTTTTAATGATTTTACCAAATCGTCCTTCTTGAGATAATTCCTCTGCACCGCCTACTTCAGTAGATACAAAGGGAACTCCCAGACTCAAGGCTTCAACATAGACTCCAGGAAAACCTTCCTGTTTGGACATGGATAAAAGAACTTGCATCTTAGAAAGATACTGATACGGATTCTTTTGATAACCAAGGAAATGAACGTAATCCTCAAGTTGATACTCTTTGACTCGTTTTTTCAGCTCCTCTTCCATGTCACCAGCACCTATAAAGTAGAGGTGATATTTATTGCCTTGCTGGTGCAACAGTCGTATAACTTCTACTACTCGGTCAGAACCTTTATTTTCTTCAATACGTCCAATGGTACAGATGCTCTGAGGAGCTATCTCAATAGCCACCTTCTCTTTTGATTTTTCCAAAATGCTTGCAAAATCATAACCATTATAGACTGTTACTAATTTCTGTGAGTAATCTGGATAAACTTCTTTGATAGAATTGCTGGTTTTTTTTGAAATTCCTACTATCCTATCAGCATCATCCAATTGTCGTCTATGAGAATCACGCTTCGAACTATCTGTTAAAAATTCTTCAATACTTCCATGAATCCAAGAAATCTTCTTCACTTCTTTTCGTTTAGAAAATAAAAGAGGAGGATTCATAATGGTAAAGGAAACCTCTACATCATATTGATCTTTTACAAGTAAACGTCTGGTGAGTCTTGGGAAATAAATTCTCAATCTCCATAAAAGCGCTCTTAACCATCTTGGTTGACGGTAGTCTTGAAAAGCTTTTAAAATTCTCACATTTTCAGGCACAGGTTCGTATCCTTTATCAAAATGTTCCATTTCAAGGATATCAATATCATACTTTTCCGGATCCAAGTTTGAAACAATCGTAGAAAGGATTTTTTCTGCACCTCCGCCTAGAGAGAAGGACCACATAAAAAATAAAATTTTCTTCTTATCCACCATATTCTCCCTTATATTCAGTGTAACTCTTATCCATATCTGCTATAAGGGCATCGTGGTGAGGCACTTGCTTGTCAGCTGGTGGTGGTGTCATGTAGTCACCAAAAGCTGTGCTTAGATAGGCATCATAACCAACTGGAATAGGCATTTCTGTTCCTTCGAATGGCAGGAAAATGTTGTCTTCAAATGCTTGAATTGGATACTTCTTCTTCATGTAGCCTGGACCTGAGCATAATTCTGTGATGCCATCACTTTCTGATGGACCATACTTGGTCATTTCTTTCTCAGCCTTTTTCCAGATACGATAACGAAGGGCTTTAGGAGTTAATCCTAATAAAATCGTGCTCCCCCATTTCATGAGAGCTCCGTGTTTTTCTGGAATGGTTTGGGCACAAAAGAGAGAATAAATCAAAGCCCAACGTACCTGTTTCTTACGTTCTGCTGGGTTTTTAGGATAGTAATCCAAGGGAAGAACATCCAGAGCCAAGCCATGTGGCAAATCCAAATCTTGTTGGTAAGGCTTGATGCAAGTTGTTTCCTTGTCTCGAATAGTGATAAAGAGGTTGCGGTCAACAAAGTCTCTATCACTTTTTGATAGGAAGTAACGCTCATCCGCATAACGAGGCCATAACTCTGCTAATTTTTCATAATCCTTGCGGGGCATAAAGAAGTCTAAATCATCATCCCAAGGGATAAAACCTTTATTTCGTAGAGCGCCAATAGCTCCTCCACCACACAAATAACAGAGTAAATCGTGTTCTTTACAAAAGGCGACAAAATATTCAGCCATTTCTAGACTACGAGCTTGAATTGCCTTTAAATCACTCATCTTATTCTCTTCCTCTTCTATAGAATACATCATTCTATTATACCATAAAAATAGTTTATAAATACATCTGACCATGTGAAAAATCAAAGCCTGAGATACCTATTTTCATAGGTGCCTCAAGCTCTGATTCATTTTACATTTTATCTAAATCCCATCTGGGTCAGTTTATTTTGATAAGCTTTTTGGTCCACTCGAAGGGATTGACCGCCGTATACGTCAAAGTCATCTACCCAGTCTCCAAGTTCTGGAACTGTCAATCTTTCAATACCATTCTGCGCACCTTCAAGGACTGATAAGCCATTGGTCAATAAGAAAGTATATGGAAGGTTTGTAGAGGTCATGGCGAATACTTTTCCTAGTGCTTCTGAACCAGTGAAAAGTTTTGTCGGATCTTTAATTTGTTGTAAAACAGCAGTCATGACTTGTTGCTGTCTACGAGTACGTCCATAGTCCCCTTCATCATCATCACGGAAACGTGCATAGTTGAGAAGAGTCGAACCATTCATCTGTTGTTTCCCAGCTCGAATGGTTTGAGTCGGTGACTCAGTTTCCGTTGCGTGCAAGTCATCTCCTACAGTCGCTTCTGTAACTGGGACCCCGTTTAGAGTTGAAAACTGAGCATCAATGGTCACACCATCAGGGAAAAGCGTATCAATGGCTGTCGCAAAGGCTTGAAAATCGACAAGGGCATAATATTTGATGTCTAGATCAAAATTATCCTTGAGGACCTTGCGGACCATTTCGGCTCCTTGTTTACCTTCTTGTTCCCCTAATTCGTAGGCTAAGTTTAATTTATGGTCAGTCTGTTTTTGACCATTGATGACTTGACTATATCCATCAATATAAACCAAGTTATCACGCATAAAGCTAACAAGCTTCAATTTTTTATCTTTGCCACTTACATTCAAAACCATAATGGAATCTGTCCGTGTTTCTGCACTATTCTGTCCAATACGGCCATCCGTACCCAAAATCAGAATATTAACACCATCTCGTGTATCTTGACCGTTAAAAACTTCAACTTGAGCCGCTTTGGCATCCTTAGGATTATTAGAGTTAGCAGACTGGAAGCCCTTTAGGAACATGAAGATCATTCCTACTGCTACACAAAGCAATATCATCCCTAACCAAGCAAATAAGCGTTTAAAACGAAAACCTCTTTTTTTCTTTTGCTTCTTAGCTTTTGGAATCTTCGTTTCCAGTTGATCTCCACTACTACGGCGACTAGAACGACTACGATTAGCATAGGTTGGCAGGTCGATACCAGAGTCTGAAAGAAGTTGTTCTTTGGCTTCTGGATTGAAAACTTCTGCTGAATCTTTTTGACCTTCTAACTTAGCTTGCAAAAAGTCAAATTCTCTCTTTTCTTTCTCATTCAAATAATGAATGTTTTTCAAAAGATAGTCATATCTCAGTTTTTCATGGTGTGTCAAAGGATTCTCTCTAGTCATTCCTTCTCCTTTCCTTTATCCTGTATGGTATAGATAGGATAAGCACCTAGTACTTTATACTGGATTCCAATCGTTTCTAGTTCTTTTTGAGCAAAGTAGACCAGTTCTTTATCAGTATAAGCGACATCAATGATAAAAAAGTATTCGCCCAAGGCTGTTTTTAGGGGACGACTTTCTATCTTGGTTAAGTCAATCCCTCGCCAAGCAAAGGTCGAGAGTGCCTTGTAAAGTGCACCAGGTAAATTGTCTGGCAAGGTTACTGCTAGGCTCATCTTTTCAGAACTTGCTTTCAAAGGAATTTGTGGTAAGTTAGGCCCCAAAACCCAAAAGCGAGTAAAGTTAGCTTCCATTTCTTGAATATCTTGAGCGATAAGTTCTAGAACATATTCCTCTGCAGAACTTTTTGGAGCAATGGCCGCAAAAGGCTGATCTGGATGTTCGGAAACGTACCGAGCAGCATAGGCTGTACTTGCCGTTACTTCTAATTGAGCGTCTGGGTAATGCTCGTCAATAAATTTCTTCCCTTGTGCCAATGCTTGTGGGTGAGAAAAGATTTTCTCAATTTTAGATTGCCCTGGCACTGCCATCAATTGTTGGTGGATTGGCTGAACAATCTCTGCCACAGCTTGAATGCGAGCCTGATGGAAAAGATAGTCTAGGGTCTCATGAACACTACCTTCAATAGAATTTTCGACTGGCACCACTGAATAGTCTACCAAACCTTGTTCATAGGCCTTGATAACGTCCGTAATATTTGAAAAAGGCTCTAGTTCCTCATGTGGAAAAGCCGTCTGCACAACATGGTGCGAAAAAGATCCTTTGGGTCCTAGATAGGCAATTTTCATTTCAGTTCCTCTATAATTTCCTCTGGGCTTAATCTTGATACATCAACAATCTGACTAGCCACTTCCTCATACCGAGACTGTCTTTCTTCAAAAATCGCAGCTAAACCTTCCTTGCTATTGTTTAGAAATAGCGGACGTTGATTGTCCTCATCGGCTGAAATTCGCTGGTACAGGGTCTCAAAATCTGCTTTAAGGTAGATGTTGTCTGGATTTTGCTTTAGCAAGGCACGATTACGCGGAGAAATGACTACTCCTCCCCCAGTTGACACGACTTGGTCTGTTTTTAATAAATCAGCTAAAATTTCTGATTCTACCTGACGGAAGGCTGCTTCTCCTTTTTCTTCAAAGAAACGAGCAATCGGCATCCCCAGTCGGTCTTCGAGCAAGGAATCCATGTCTACAAAGTCAGGATCTAATCCTCTAGCAATAGTAGATTTTCCTGCACCCATAAAACCTAGTAAAACCTTAGCCATGAATCAAAGTCTCCAAATCATCAAAGAAGCTT
This sequence comes from Streptococcus sp. HMSC071D03, assembly GCF_001812125.1. Lineage (NCBI taxonomy): Bacteria > Bacillati > Bacillota > Bacilli > Lactobacillales > Streptococcaceae > Streptococcus > Streptococcus sp. HMSC071D03. The sequence continues at coordinate 43,312 of NZ_KV807791.1, read as the reverse complement.
GGGTAGCTAGTATTAATAGCTTCAGCTCGATCCAATTCAACTTCTCCATCTGCCACTAAAAGAGCTGCAATGGCTGTCATCATGCCGATACGGTGGTCACCAAAGGTATTTACTCTGGCTCCATGAAGAGCAGATTTCCCTTTGATAATCATGCCGTCTGCTGTAGGAGTAATAGCTGCTCCCATGCTATTTAAGGCATCTGCGACAACTTGAATACGGTCAGTTTCTTTAACCTTGAGCTCTTCTGCATCTTTGATGACTGTTTGACCTTGAGCTTGGGTAGCAAGAAGGGCGATAATTGGCAATTCATCAATCAAACGTGGAATCAAAGCTCCGCCAATCTCAGTTCCTTTTAGGTCTGATGTCTCAACAGTCAAAGTTGCAGACTTAGCAATCGGGTCAACATCAGTAAGTTCTAATTTCCCACCCATAGAGCGGATAACATCGATAATCCCTGTACGAGTTTCGTTAATACCGACATTCTTAAGCACTACACGAGAATTTGGAACAATCAAACCTGCGACTAGCCAAAAGGCTGCACTGGAAATATCTCCTGGTACGACCACCTTTTGTCCAGTCAGTTTTTGAGGCCCTTGGACTGTGATTTTCTTACCGTCCACACTTAAATGACCACCAAATTGTTGGAGCATATCTTCTGTGTGGTTACGAGTGCACTCCTTCTCAATGATGACAGACTGACCTTGAGCCTGCAAAGCCGCAAAAATCAAGGCTGACTTGACTTGAGCAGAGGCAATTGGCAATTCATAATGAATAGGTGTTAAATTTTTCGTTCCTTTTAAGTGTAGCGGTGGCAAGTCTCGCTCTGTCTGACCAGAAATGCTAACTCCCATTTTTTTCAAAGGAAGGGTCACACGGTCCATAGGACGTTTAGAAAGACTGTCATCTCCAAACATCTCTACTTCAAAGTCTGCACCAGCAAGGACGCCTGAAATCAAACGAATAGAGGTCCCAGAATTCCCCATATCGAGAGCGTTCTTAGGGACTTTCAATCCATCCATCCCAACACCTTGAATGGTAACGACACCGTCTTTGTCCTCTATCTCAACGCCTAGGTCACGAAATACTTGTATGGTTGATAGGACATCTTCACCACGCAAGATATCATAAACTTTAGTCTCACCCTCAGCCAAGCTTCCAAAAATAATAGAGCGATGACTGATGGATTTGTCACCTGGTACGCGAATGCTACCATTTAAATGGTTAACGTTTGTTTTTAACTTCATACTAGACCTCATACTGACAATACTTTTTCTTATTTTATCACAAAAAGTCAGAAATTTCTTAAAAATTCCTGACTTTATGAGGTAAATTCTTATTTTAAAAGTTCTGAAATTGGTTCAAATACGATTTTTTCAATATCAGATAGATAAATAGAAAGTTGTTGCTGTTTGGCAAAGAATTCTGACAAGAGAGAGTTACCTTGAATCTGCTTGCCAAAGCTTTCCATTTTTTCTTGGAAAGAAGCATCTGAAATTTGACCAGTTTGTGCCATGATTTGGATTTCATGTTGAAAAGCAATATAATCTGCAAAAATTTTGCTAGCTTCTGCATCGGCTTGGATAGCATCTCTAGCTTCCTTAACTGCCTTGTATTCAGGCAATTCGCGTAGTCCACGACTAAGTTCGTTTGCACTATCATAAATATTTGACATAATTGTCCTCCTTATTTAATAATGACTGTGTAGTCAGTATTTTCTGTAATGACTTGCTCAGCACGTTTTAAATCCTGAGCATTCTTAAAGGAAATTTGCAGAATTCCGTGAATATCTTCTCGGTTTTCCTCGTTGATATGGATATTGACCAAGGAAGTTCCTCTTAGCAATTCCAAGATGCGTAAAATCACATCTTCCTCATCGGGAACATCTACATAAAGGTCAAATGAGCTATCTACTCCTCCGCGTTTATGGATTTCCATAGCTTGACGTTGCTCACGCGCTTGATTGAAAAAATTCCAGATTTGGCTTTCATCACCCTTACTGATAGCTTGTCCAATCTCATCCAAACATTCCTTAAAATCCTCGATGCGGTCAATAATGGTATCCCGATTGGATAAGAGGATAGAAGTCCACATGCCTGGCTCACTTTCGGCAATCCGAGTCATATCTCGAAATCCACCGGCCGCAAAGCGTCGCGCCATTTCATGCTCTTCAGCATAACTTGCAGTTTGTTCCATCAGGCCTGATGCTAAGATATGCGGAAAATGGCTAATCTGAGAAGTCACTCGGTCATGCTCTTCAGCATCGATTTCGATGAAACGAGCATGGAGTCCTGAAAGTAGGTCTTTCATTTCTTCAAGCGTATCTGGAGTCGTTAGGCTCGAAGGCGTAAAGATATAGTAGGCATTTTCAAAAAGATTAACATCGGCAGAAGCCGCTCCTGTCTTATGACTCCCTGCCATGGGATGAGCTCCAACAAAGCGAACGGACTTATCAGCAAAACACTTCTCAGCTGTAGCCACGATAGCTGACTTGGTCGATCCAGCATCGGAAATAATGACACCTTCTTTCAAGTCCAAGTTGGCCAATTCCTTAATAAAGGCAATGGTTTGCTTGATTGGTAAGCTGAGGATAATAACATCTGCAAGTGGAGCAAAACTAGCAAAATCATCCGTCGCACGATCAATCATTCCTCGCTCCAAAGCAATATCTCTAGACGCTTGACTACGATTGTATCCTAAAATTTCATAATCAGGATGATCCCGCTTGATTCCGAGTGCCATGGAAGCACCAATCAAACCTAGTCCTGCGATATAGATGGTTTTTGCCATAAGAACTCCTTAATAATTCTTTGTATACTCTCGATGTTTTGCAACAGCTTCTTTTAATTCTTCCAGATTATCAGAGGAGAATTTCTCTAAAATTTCTTGAGCCAAGACTGTTGCTACGACTGCTTCCATAACAACACCTGCTGCTGGAAGAGCGGTTGGATCACTTCTCTCCACCGTTGCCTTATAAGGCTCATGGGTTTCAATATCGACACTCATTAATGGCTTATAGAGAGTCGGAATTGGTTTCATGACCCCACGGACAATAATCGGTTGGCCATTGGTCATACCACCTTCGAAACCTCCGAGATTATTAGTACGACGAGTATAGCCATCTTCTTGTGACCAGAGAATTTCATCCATGACTTGGCTGCCCTTGAGATAACCTGCTTTAAAACCAAGTCCAAACTCCACACCCTTAAAGGCGTTGATTGAAACAACTGCTTGAGCTAATCTTGCATCTAGCTTTCTATCCCATTGGACATAGGAACCAAGACCAACTGGAACTCCTCCAACAACCGTTTCTACCAACCCACCGATGGTATCACCATCTCTCTTGACTTGGTCAATATAGTCCTTAATCTCCTGCTCACGTTCTTGGTTGACAATAGAAACCTCTGACTGGGCAGCCAGTTTTTTAATCTCTGCGACTGTTAAGTTTTCTGGAACATCGATTTCCTTGCCACCAAAAACAACAACATGGTTGGCAATTTCGATATTAAGCTCAGCTAAAAGCCGCTTGGCTACTGCTCCAACTGCAACCCGCATAGTTGTTTCACGAGCAGATGAACGTTCCAAAGAATTTCGCAAATCATCAAAACGGTATTTAATCCCGCCAACTAAATCTGCGTGACCTGGGCGAGGATGTGTGATTTTTCGTTTACTTTTAAGTTTATCCTCAATATCCTCAGCAGACATGATATCTAGCCATTTTTGATGGTCTTTGTTAATGACATCCATGGTAATAGGAGCCCCTGTCGTCTTCCCGTGGCGAACACCAGAAGTAAAGACAACTTGATCACTTTCAATCTTCATACGACCACCACGTCCGTATCCACCCTGGCGACGTTTAAGATCCTCATTGATATCTTCTGCAGTCAAAGGCAGTCCTGCTGGAATTCCTTCAATAATTGCTGTCAGACGAGGACCATGTGATTCTCCTGCTGTTAAATATCTCATACATTCTCCTTATTTTACTAAGTAATCTTTCATTTCTTCGAGAGAAACTGGGTGAATCCTTGCTGAACCAAGTTCTGGTACCAGGACTAATTTCATAGTGTTGCCACGCGCTTTTTTATCATGAATCAAAGCCTGATAAAGCTTATCAAGATCCCAGTTTTCATAATCAACAGGAAGGCCAAATTTTTGACACATTTCTCTGATAGACTGAGTGATTCCAGCTGGCATAAGGCCTTTTTGTTCTGCTACCTTAGAAACCTGAACCATTCCCATCGCTACTGCCTCACCATGCATGACACGTCCATAACCAGCAGTTGCTTCAATAGCATGACCAATTGTGTGACCAAAGTTTAGATACAAACGAATGCCATTGTCCAATTCGTCTTCAACTACCATCTTGCGTTTGACTTGGCAAGAATGTTCAATCAAACTTTCTGAATGCTCCAAAATACTCTCTACAGAACCATCCATATCAGATAATAGGTCCCAGAGTTCTGGATCTTCAATTAAGCCATATTTAATGACTTCACCCATTCCTTCAATCAACTCTCGTTTACCCAAGGTTTCAAGAACAGTCGGGTCAATCAAAACACCATCAGGCTGGGCAAAAGTTCCTACCATATTCTTGGCAAAAGGGGTGTTAACTCCAGTTTTTCCACCGATAGAGGAATCAACCTGGGCAGTCAAACTAGTTGGAATTTGAACGAAATGAACTCCTCGCATATAGGTTGAGGCTACAAAGCCAGCTAAGTCTCCGACCACTCCGCCACCAAGTGCAACGATGCCATCACTACGAGTTAAACCTTGCTTAACTAAGAATTCATAGACTTTCTGAACAGTAGTCAGATTTTTTCGTTCTTCACCCTCTAGAAAGTCAAAAACTGCCACTTGAAAACCAGCATCCTCCAAGCTCAATTTGACCTTTTCTGCATAGAGGGAAGCCACACGGTTATCCGTAACGATAACCACTTTTTGTGGTTGCCAAAGTTCCCGCAACCATTTTCCTGCTTGAGACAAGCATCCTTTTTCAATCTGAATATCATAAGGATGGTGGGGAAGGTCTATTTTGATTTTCATAGCAGTTCTCCTTTTTTCATTTTTGATACTTTTGTTTTAGTAATTCCCAGATTTGATCGGTTGGCATTTCCTTACCTGTCCATAACTGAAAAGCTTCCGCAGCTTGGTAAAGCAACATGCCTAGGCCATTAACAGCGTGATTGTCCTGGTTTCTTGCCCACTTTAGAAATGGTGTTTCAAAGGGTTGATAAATCACATCTGCTACCAAGAGCTTTTCTGGTAAAACGATGCTTATTGGGATTGGCAGAGATACTCCATCCATACCAACACTAGTCGCATTTACCAGTAAATCCGAATCAGTTATCCTTGCTTGCAGTTCAGAAACATCTTCTAAAGCAAATAAATCTGCTTTAAACCCTGTTTCATTTTGTAATTTTTCTAAGTAAGGTCTTGTTTTTTCTATTGAACCCGAACGAACAAAGACAGAAACCTGACTGACTCCATCCAAGATTGCCTGCGCCAAAATTGCCTTGGCTGCACCGCCTGCTCCTAACAAGACCATTCTTTTCCCAGATATTTTAAAAGAAGGCAAGCTCTTAAAGAATCCCTTGCCATCTGTGTTATATCCGATTAAAGTTCCTTCTCGATTCACCACTGTATTGACAGCACCAATCAAACGAGCCGCTTCACTCAATTGATCCAAATAAGGAATCACCTGCTCCTTGTAGGGCATAGAAAGATTGATTCCAAACATCTGGTAACGACGAATGTTGGCAACTGTTTCTGCCAAGTCTGTTCCTTCTATCTCCCAAGCAAGATAAACCCCATTGGTATGAGTTGCCTCAAAAGCTCTGTTGTGAATGAAAGGTGAAATGGAGTGTTTGATAGGATTGGCGACTACAGCTGCTAAACGTGTGTAGCCATCAATCTTCATTTAGTATCTCCCGAATTTTTTTCATGCTAGAAAGTGAAATCTGTCCTGGAGCACTGGCTTCGTCCAGACTCGCAAAAGACCAGCTAGAACCCGTCACATCTGAAGTGATACGAGAAACCTTGCCCACTTTCCCCATAGAAATCGTCACATATTCTTGTTCTGGGTTCAGTGTTTTAAAGCCACGTGTAAAGTTCATAAGGTCCAATACATCTTGTTCTGTATGAGCCATAACCGATACTTTAACCACTTTGGGCGTTAGGCTGGTAAGCTCGGATAAGATTTCCATCATATTCTCTGGAGTTTCTTGGAAATTATGATAACTCAAGACTAGATTTGGAAAATCAAGCATCTCTTCAAAAACATCCTTGTGAGAAAAATACTCAAAATCGATATATTCAGGTTGATAGAGTTGAGCTACATCTTTGATAATTTGTACATACTCTGCCGAATCCAAATCGATCTCGCCTCCCTCAGCACGAGTACGTAGGGTGAAGAGGAGTTCGCGACCTGCAAATTTTTCAAAAATAGCTGGAGCTACCTGTAAAATAGCTTCCTTTGGTAGGAAGTCGGCACGCCACTCAATGATATCAGCATCGATATACCGCATGGCATCGATTCCTTGCGCCTCTTCTAAACTCTTTGGCATTACTGAAACGACTAATTTCATTTAGTTACCTTCATGCTAATCACCTTAAGGTAATTACTACTTTCATCTTTTTCATTGTAGACAAAGTCTGCTGGAAGTCCATATTTATTAAGAACCTGGTACTTTCTTCCTGCAAATCCTTTGTCGATTTGTTCTATAAATTTTTGACGGGAAACATTGGCAGCATTGGTGCTAGCAATGATCATACCTCCCGGATTTAAAATCTCTAAACTCTGGGAAATCAACTTGTGATAGTCCTTAGCTACAGAGAAAGTTTGCTTTTTATTACGAGCAAAGCTAGGTGGATCAAGAACGATCACATCATAAGATAAGCCCTTACGTTTAGCGTATTTAAAGTATTCAAAGACATCCATAACAATGAAACGATGATTGTCAAGACTGAGTCCATTGGCATGAAAATGAGCTTCTGACAGTTCTCTCGAACGTTTGGCTAGGTCTACAGAGGTTGTTTCACTAGCTCCTCCCATTGCTGCAGCAACTGAGAAAGCTGCTGTGTAGGAAAACATATTAAGCAAGGATTTCCCCATAGCTAAACCATCCACCAAGCTACCACGCACTTCATGTTGGTCCAAGAAGATGCCTGTCATAAGACCGTCGTTCATAAAGACTTGATAGAGAACTCCATTCTCAAGAACTGTAAAATTTTCTGGTGCTTCTTGACCATAGATATGGGCAGACTCATAGTCTAGACCTTTAAAACGAATCTTTTCATAGGCACCTAAGACTTCAGGGAAAACCTGAGCAAAAGCAGCTAAAATCTCTTGGCGAAGTCCATAGATATAGGAGTTATACCAGGAGAAAACAACATAATCTCCGTAGAGATCCAAGGTCATCCCACCAAAACCATCGCCTTCTTGATTAAACAAACGAAAGGCAGTTGTCAACTCATCTTGATAGTAAGAAGAACGTTTTTGTTTGGCTTTTTCAAATAAACTTTCAAAGAATTTTTGGTTAAAAGAAAGCTTCTGGTTCGTTACAAACCAACCAATCCCCTTATTTTGACGAGATAAATAAGCCTTGCCCAAAAACTGCTTGCTTTGACTAAATAACTCGACTTCCTGATCAGTTTCAGATAGTTCTGGAAAATCAATTTCCTCCAAAAGTACTAGACCTTGGTTTAGTTTTTTTTCAACACGTCTACTGACGAATACTTTATTCATAAATACTATTATAACAAATTTTGTGACAATTCACAAAATAGAAACTATTGATTCATCCATCATCCTACCCTATCTGAGAGAATTTTTCCTCCCATCAGTCCTATTATTTTTCTTTTATAGTATTTCAACACTTCCAGTTGAAAAATAGACATAAAATTCAAAGAGTTTAATTATCACGCAAACGTTTGCATATTCTTTAGCTTTATGCTACAATAATTCTCATCACTGTAAGTAAGAGGATCAACTATGAAAAATCAAACCCTAATGCAATATTTTGAGTGGTATCTCCCCCACGATGGAAATCACTGGACACGCCTAGCTGACGACGCTGAACACCTAGCCAACTTAGGTATTAGTCACATTTGGATGCCACCTGCTTTTAAAGCAACAAATGAAAAGGATGTTGGTTATGGCGTCTATGACCTATTTGACCTTGGAGAATTTAATCAGAAAGGTACTATACGTACCAAATATGGTTTTAAAGAAGACTATCTTCATGCCATCCAAATTTTAAAATCTCATGGGATTCAACCAATGGCTGATATCGTCTTAAATCATAAGGCAGCCGCTGACCATTTAGAATCTTTCCAAGTGATAGAAGTAGATCCAGAAGATCGAACTGTGGAACTAGGAGAACCTTTTACCATCAATGGCTGGACTGGTTTTACCTTTGACGGACGACAAAACACCTACAATGACTTCCACTGGCACTGGTACCACTTTACTGGAACTGACTATGATGCTAAACGCCATAAATCTGGGATCTATCTGATACAGGGAGACAACAAAGGCTGGGCTAACGAGGAATTAGTTGATAACGAAAATGGTAACTATGACTATCTCATGTATGCAGACCTAGATTTCAAGCATCCAGAAGTCATACAAAATATCTACGATTGGGCAAATTGGTTTATCGAAACGACTGGTGTAGCTGGTTTCCGTTTGGATGCAGTTAAACACATAGACTCTTTCTTTATGCGCAACTTCATTCGCGATATCAAAGAAAAATATGGCCAAGATTTCTATGTCTTTGGAGAATTCTGGAATCCAGACAAGGAAGCAAATCTGGACTACCTTGAAAAGATTGAAGAACGCTTTGATCTTGTCGATGTTCGCCTTCACCAAAATCTCTTTGAAGCAAGCAAGGCTGGAGAAGACTATAATTTGACAACCATCTTTGAAGATAGTCTGGTGCAAATCAATCCAGAAAGAGCTGTAACCTTTGTCGATAACCATGATACTCAACGTGGCCAGGCTCTTGAATCCACTGTTGAAGAATGGTTTAAACCAGCAGCCTACGCCCTCATTCTTTTGCGAGAGCAGGGGCTCCCATGTGTCTTTTATGGAGACTACTACGGTATTTCTGGTCAATATGCTCAGCAAGATTTCAAAGATGTTCTTGACCGTTTGCTAGCTATTCGAAAAGAGTTGGCTTACGGAGAGCAAATCGACTACTTTGATGACCCAAATTGTATCGGTTGGGTCCGTTCAGGAGCTGAAAATCAATCGCCACTTGCCATCGTGATTTCTAATGCTAAAGAAAACTGCAAAACCATGTTTGTCGGTCAAGAATGGGCTGACCAAACCTTTGTTGATTTGCTTGGTAACCATCCTGACCAAGTAACCATCAATGCTGAAGGTTATGGAGATTTCCCAGTTACAGAACGCTCTCTTAGCGTCTGGGGACTGGCTAACTAATCAATTAATACTCTTCGAAAATCTCTTCAAACCACGTCAGCTTCATCTACAACCTCAAAGCAGTGCTTTGAGCATCTTGCGGCTAGCTTCCTAGTTTGCTCTTTGATTTTCATTGAGTATAAAACACACAAAAAATGCCCACAAGCTAGATTTTCTTTCTAGCCTGTAGGCATTTTTTCTATTATCAATACTTAAATTAGTCTTTCCAAAGATCCATAGCATTTTGAAAATCTGCAGAAACTTGAACATTTTGAGGATTAGTCGCTTCTCTCTCCTGACGCTTAGCCTCTACCTGAACTACACTCTTAATGCCTTCATGACGCCAGTTTCTTAGGATAGCCTGGATGTACTTCCAATTTGGTTTTCCATTCAAAACGGCCTCACGTAGGGCCTCTTTGATCAGGTCCGCACTGGTCCCGTCTTCTTTCAAACTCTTTTCCAAATCTTCGATCTCAAAAGGACTTAAGAGACGACCTAGCTCTTGTTGGAAGGTTTCCACCAAGTCTTTTAAATCATTTTTAGCAGGTGCCACTTGGCTAGGTTCTTGCTTTTCAAAAAGTTGGTCTAAGCGCTCTAAAGCCAAAGTCGCATCAAAAATCACTTCTATCTCACCATTGAGTTCAATGGTTCGGTATTGAAGTAAGCCTTTTTCTGTCAAGCGCGAAATAGCTTGATTGACTTCAAAGACTTGCTTGCCAATTTTCTCTGCGATTTGACTTGGGGACAATTCCCCTAAGGCTGTTGTATTTTGTAGGTAAAAGAATTGCCAAACTAAGAAATCATCGCTTGATGAAAACAGTTGATTGTAGTTTAAGAGCAGAGCACTTGGTAACACCAAATTCCCTGATTTGAAAGCATCTAAATATGTCATAATTCCTCTTATAAATATCCAAAATGAGATACATCTTCTTCTGCACTCTTCCACTCAAAAGGCGTTTCTTGGTAAACTGCATAATTTACCCAGTTACTGAAAAAGAGAGCTGCTGAGGAACTCCAACGCATACAAGGAAGTTCATGGATGTCATCATTTTTGAAATAATTTTCTGGTATATGGGGATCTAAACCAGCATCTAGATCTCTAAAATATTCCTTTGCGAGCGTATCGCGATCATACTCTAAATGCCCAAAGCTATAGACTTCTCTCAAATCTCGACTCGCAAGGATAGAGACTCCTACCTCTTCTCCTGATGCTAAAATCTCTAGATTTGTTTTGTTTAGAATATCTTCTTTGTGGACTTCTGTATGGCGAGAATGAGGGGATACATATAAATCATCAAAACCTCTCAGCAAAAGATGACCTTCTTTTAAAACATCTTGAGAATAAATCCCAGAAAGCTTCTGGTCCATCTGGTATTTATCTACGCCATAGCGATAGTATAGACCCGCTTGTGCTCCCCAGCAAATATACAGGGTTGAAAAGACATGAGTCTTAGACCAATCGATAACCTTAGTAAATTCCTCCCAATAGTCCACTTCTTCAAAAGGGAGATGTTCAACTGGAGCACCTGTAATAATCAAGCCATCAAAATACTGGTCTTGAACTTCTGAGAAGGTCTTATAAAAAGTCTTCATATGCTCAGAACGAGTTGTTTTCGACTGATGACTTTCCATATATAAAAATTCAATATCTAACTGCAAAGGAGTATTGGCTAAATGGCGTAAAAGCTGAGTTTCTGTAACCATTTTCAGTGGCATCAAGTTTAAAATCAGAATTTTCAGTGGTCGAATATCCTGATGAGCCGCCCTCTGGTCATCCATGACGAAAATATTTTCCGTTCGTAAAATCTCAACTGCTGGTAATTTTTTATCAATTCGAATCGGCATAGAAATCTCCTTACTGTATCATATTGGACTCAAGTAACCTGACTGTCATCGAATGGAATAATCCAGCTGATGACATTGCTTCCCTTTATTATACTGTAAGAAGACATAGTTTTCAATTATAGTTTTTCTCTAACTAGATATAGCCTTTTTTTATATCCGATGAAGAGAAAACAGCCCTAGGGACTGTTTTTCATTAATAATGCATCAAAACTTTATAATCGTAATCTCCGATTGCCTCACGGCCTTTTAGTTCATCAAGCTCGATTAAGAAGGCACAACCAGCTACGACACCGCCTAATTTCTCAATCATTTCGATGGTTGCTTTAACAGTACCACCTGTTGCCAAAAGGTCATCTACGATGAGAACACGTTGACCTGGTTTGATAGCATCAGCGTGCATAGTCAAAGTATCAACACCATATTCTTTTTCGTAGTCAGCTGAAATAACTTCGCGTGGTAGTTTTCCAGGTTTACGCACAGGAGCAAAACCAATTCCCAACTCAAAAGCAACTGGACATCCAACGATAAATCCACGCGCTTCTGGTCCTACGATCATATCGATCTTTTTGTCAGTAGCATATTGAACAATTTCACGAACAGCATAGCTGTAGGCATTGCCGTTGGCCATCAAAGGGCTGATATCACGGAATGTAATTCCTTCTTGTGGATAATTTTCAATACTTGCAATGTAATCTTTTAAGTTCATAGCATTTCTTTCTTTTTAAGTTTTTACTCCCTATTATACCATAATTCTTAAAAAAGAGAAATAGAAAGAAACCCTGGAAACTGAGTCCAAGGCTTCTGATCAAATCTGTAACTATTGCTCGTTTAATGAACTCTTGCCTTTTTTTTGCTTTTAGAGTTTTGATTGCGTTGACGATTTTGTTGGATGCGCCACTCTCGCTCAAAGTAGGACATGGTTTCAAATACTCTTCGCGGTAAACCGACATCCAGCAAGTAGATTGGGATTTTCAAAAAATTTGCTTGCTTTGCAGTCGAAAATCTACTTCGTAGACGATTCCATAAAGAGTTGGTTTTCAAAAGATCTTTATCATTAAAATGAACTTCAATAGTATAAAAATCCCTTGAACTTCTACCACCCTTGATTCTCATTAGAGAAAATGTTTCTACCTGCCCCCAGGAATAAAACTGCCAATCTTTTTTAGGATGTGGCTTATAGGAAAAACCTTGGGCCGTACATTTCAAATACTCTTTATCTGAAAAAAGAAGTCGCAAACGTTCATACAAAATCCATCCAACAATGATGATTAAGAATAAGACAAAGAGTCTTAATGCCACCAATCCCACAGGTGCCTCCTTGGGATAGGTCATCATAAAAGATAGGATCCAAAGAAGAAAAGCTAACTCAAGGAAGCAGAGAACAATAGTCCAAATGATTTTCTTACTGCTCCATTTGATAATTTTTTCTTCCATTACGCCAAATCACTTAAATATTCATAGCGTTCATATTTTTCAAGCAAGGCTTCATTCTTCTCATCTAACTCTTTTTGAAGAGTAGCTAGCTTCCCAAAGTCCGAGCCATTAGCCTGCATTTCCTCTTCAATGACAGAGATACGGTTTTCCAAGGCTTCGATGTCACCTTCAATACTTGCCCACTCTTGCTTTTCTTGGTAGGTCATGCGTTTCTTTTCTTCACGAACTTTGACGACTTTTTCCTTCTCAGCCTTTTGAACTTGATTTGTCGCTTCTGCTTCGAAGGCTTTTTCATCTAGGTAGTCGGTATAATGCCCAAAGAAAGGACGAATGCTACCATTCTCAAAAGCAAGAATCTTAGTCGCAACTTTATCAAGGAAATAGCGGTCGTGACTAACTGTTAAGACTGGACCTGCAAAACCTTGTAAGAAATTTTCTAGAACAGTTAAGGTTGCAATGTCTAGGTCATTAGTTGGCTCATCCAAGAGGAGCACATTGGGTTTTTCGAGGAGTAGTTTAAGGAGGTAAAGTCGTTTTTTCTCACCACCAGACAACTTCTCAATCAAAGTACCGTGTGTTGAACGCGGGAAGAGAAATTGTTCTAGTAACTCAGCGATAGAGGTCGTAGAGCCACCGCTAGTTTTAACCTCTTCTGCCACTTCCTGCAGATAATTGATAACCCGCTTACTCTCATCCAAGCCTTCGATTTGTTGAGAGAAATAGGCGATGCGAACCGTTTCGCCGATGATAACTTGTCCATCAGTTGGTTCAAGACTTCCTGCAATTAGGTTAAGAAGGGTTGACTTCCCAACACCATTGTCACCAACGATTCCGATACGGTCTTTGGCTTGAACCAAAAGGTTAAAATGTTGCAGAATCTGTTTGTCGTCATAGGCAAAGGAAACATCCTTAAACTCGATGACCTTTTTACCGATACGGCTAGTTTCAAAATTCATGCTTAAGTCTGTCTCAACACTATTATCTGAAACTTCCTTCTTCAAGTCATGGAAACGATTAATACGCGCCTGTTGCTTGGTTGCACGAGCTTGTGGTTGTCTTCTCATCCAGGCTAATTCCTGTTTATAGAGTTGTTCCTTTTTGTGAAGAAGAGCTGCGTCGCGCTCATCCTGTTCAGCCTTGAGACGAACATAGTCTTGGTAATTTCCTTGATATTCGGTCAAACCAGCTCGGTCTAACTCAAAGATTCGCGTTGAGAGCGCATCTAGGAAGTAACGGTCGTGGGTGATAAATAACACTGTTTTCTTGGAATTTTTCAAGAAGAGGGTTAGCCACTCAATGGTGGCAATATCCAAGTGGTTGGTAGGCTCATCAAGAAGCAGAAGATCATGGTTGCCCAGAAGGACTTGCGCCAACTGAACCCGTCTTCGCAAACCACCTGATAGGGCTCCAACGGGAGTTGATAAATCCTGAATACCCAACTTGCTGAGAACGGTCTTGACCTGACTCTCAATTTCCCAAGCTTGGAGGGAATCCATCTCTGACATAACCCTTTCCAAACGTGCCTGCTTATCCTCACTGTAGTTGAGCATGAGCAATTCATACTCACGGATCAACTGGATTTCTTTCAAATCACTCGATAGAACAGTATCCAAGACAGTCTTGTTATCATCAAAATCTGGGTCCTGAGTCAAATAGCCAATCTTGTAATCATTTTTTGCCGAAAAAGGGCTCACATCACCATCAAAACCAGAAACTCCTGAAAGTACATCTAAAAGGGTTGTTTTCCCAGTTCCATTGACGCCGATAAGACCGATTCTGTCCAAGTCATGAATGATAAAGGAAATATCCTTAAAGACAGTCTTGTCTCCAACGGATTTACTTAGTTTTTCAACAATAAAATCACTCATTTTTTCTCCCTCAAGTAGGCATGAATAGCTTCCAAGTTATTTTCCAAATCTCCATCCACAATAGCATACTCAATCTCTGCTAAAATTTCTCCCATTTCTGGTCCTGGTTGATAGCCATATTCTTTGATCAAAATCCCACCATTGATTTGAATTTCTTTCTTATCATGGATAGTTAGGCTGTGATAAGTCTCTGTGATGGCCTGTGGATTGACTTCTTTTCCTTGAGCCTGACGAAGATTTTCAGCCTGTAAAAGTAAATCTAGATCAAAGCGGTAACAATCGCGCTTGCTTAGTTCTCCTTCTTCACGAAGTTCTAAGATCGTAAGTAAATCTTGAACTTGCTTGGCAAATTGACGCGAAGTTTTCCAATGTTTCAAAAATTGTTGAGCATCTTCCACTTCTAGACCCCATAAAAGTGCTGCCCAGGCTTGCTCAGAAGATTCAAAGGTAAAATCAGCCTCTAAGTCAAACAAAGATTGGAGTTTGTCCTGACTACCAGCCATATCTGGAAGATAATCATAAGCTTTACTTGTAATCATAGAAGACAGACCTACTCGCCAATGAGGAGCTAGTAGAAGTTTATCAAATTCAACAAAAGTACGTTCCACAGAAATTTTCTCTAAGAGTGGCGTTAAGGTCTTCATCGCTTCAAAGGTTTCTTGCTCGAGTTCAAAACCAAGACTGGCTTGGAAACGAAATCCGCGCATAATTCGTAGGGCATCTTCGTTGAAACGCTCACTAGCTACACCAACTGCTCGTAAAACTTGATTTTCTAGATCTTGTAAACCATCAAATAAATCAACGATTTCCCCTTCTTCATCCAAGGCAAAGGCATTGACTGTGAAATCTCGGCGCTTGAGGTCCTCTTCTAACGAACGAACAAAAGAAACTGAACTTGGTCTACGGTAGTCTACATAGACATCTTCTGTTCGAAAAGTGGTCACTTCGTACTCTTCATCTCCGTCTAAAACCAAGACAGTTCCGTGCTCAATCCCGATATCAGCTGTACGAGGGAAAATCTGCTTGGTTTCTTCTGGATAGGATGATGTCGCGATATCCACATCATGGATAGGACGATTGAGTAGAGCATCCCTAACAGAGCCTCCAACAAAATAGGCTTCAAAGCCTGCTTCTTTAATTTTTTCTAATACTGGTAAAGCCTTCTGAAATTCAGAAGGCATTTGTGTTAATCTCATAATAAGTGTTCTAATCCATAGACAAGCTCATGACGCTTGACAACTTCTTTGATTCCCAAATTCACCCCTGTCATGAAGGAGCTACGATCATAGGAGTCATGACGTAGAGTCAATCCTTCTCCCTGATTTCCAAATATAACTTCCTGATGAGCTACCAAACCTGGCAAACGGACTGAGTGGATTCGCATACCATCAAAGTTAGCTCCACGTGCCCCTGAAATGAGTTCTTCCTCATCACTAGCACCTTGTTGGATAGACTCACGAACTTCTGTCATCAATTCCGCTGTTTTGATAGCTGTTCCGCTCGGAGCATCTTTTTTCTTGTCATGGTGAAGCTCAATAATCTCTACATTTGGGAAGTATTTTGCAGCTTGTGCCGCAAATTGCATGAGCAAGACAGCACCCAAAGCAAAGTTAGGAGCAATCAAGCCACCCAAGTTTTTAGAACGAGAAAATTCTTTTAGTTCTTCAATCTCTTGACTAGTGAAACCTGTTGTTCCAACTACTGGAGCAAAGCCATTTTCAAGCGCAAAACGGGTATTCTCATATGCAACTGCTGGTGTTGTAAAGTCAACCCATACATCTGCCTCAAAGCCTACTAAGGCAGCCTTATCATTAAAAATCGGAACTCCCTGCCATTGGGTCTCAGACTCGAAAGGATCTACAACTGCTACTAGTTCTAACTCAGAATCTGACAAAACCATCTGACAAGCAGCTTGGCCCATCTTTCCCTTAAAACCAGCAATAATTACTCGAATACTCATCTCAATCTCTACTCCTGTTTAAGATACAAAGGACGTTAGCTGCCCATGAAAAATAGGGAATGGCGCTGACTCTCCACGAAAGGCAAGACAGGCATCTTTTTTCAAGAGGCAGGTAGTCCGTGTTCAATTTCTAAGATACAAAGCCTGTAAGAACAAAAGGTGAAAATAGGAGGTCTAAGCAAGGAGTATCTACTCCTTGGAAGAACTATCTTTTTCACACAGGGTTTCAGGCGTGTTGAATTTCAAGATACAAAGGACCTTAGTTACCCCTAAAAAATAGTCTAGATTATGGGTGTATAGCCTAAAGCAATACTTCCTTCTCCCAAGTGAGTCCCAATAACACTACCGAAGGTTGCAATTGAAACATCTGTAGCCACTCCACCATCGATCAAAAGTTGACGTAAATCTGCTGCTTTTTGAGGAGCATTCCCGTGAATGACAGTAATCTGGTAATTCCCAATAGCTGTTGCTTCTTTAACAATTTCAACCAAGCGTTTGGTAGCCTTTTTCTCTGTACGAACCTTTTCATATACTTCTATCACACCTTGGTCATTGAAGTATAGGATTGGCTTGATACTAAGGAGATTCCCCAAAATGGCCGCACCATTTGAAAGACGCCCCCCCTTAACTAGATGGTCAAGATCATCCACCATAATAAAGGCTGAGGTATTTTCAATCTGTTCAGTTACTTTATCTAAGATAGACTCGAAACCATCTCCCTGTTCTGCCCATTTAAAGACACTCTCAGCCATATAGCCTAAAGGAGCACTTGTAATTCGAGTATCTGGAAAAGCAATGGTCAAACCTTCAAACTCATCCTTCATGTATTGGATATTTTGGTAAAATCCTGAAATTCCAGAAGATAGGAAAAGGCCTAAGGCATGTGTATAGCCTTTATCTTTTAATGATGATAAAATTTCATCTAACTTGGCAATACTTGGTTGGCTCGTTTTTGGCAATTCGCTTGCTGAAGCCATTTTTTCATAAAATTCTTGAGCGGTTAGATTTACACCTTCAACATACTCCTGTCCATCGATATTCACAGGAATGTCTAGCACAAATAAATCTTCTTTCCGCAAGATTTCCGCTTGTAGAAAAGCAGACGAGTCTGTTATGACCGCTAATTTCATTTCTTAAAACTCCAAATTAATTCCCGGTAAATCAAGGGCAATTTCTGTTACTTCGTAAGTCAAACGATTAAGCATATCCAAACATGGGCGAGCTAGTGTCTCAACTTCTTCTTGGTTGAAATCACTTGGTTGGTCGACAATACGACCTTCAACATGATTGACTTGAGAAATCGTTCCACTAATGACAAATCTATCAAAGACAATCATAAAGCTCAAAACAACTACCAAAGAAGTAACTTGATTATCTTGATCATGCTGAAGCAACTGGAAGTTTACATCAACCTTAGTTTCAGGTGCTCCATTTTCATTTTCCCATTCAAAGTTACGCGCATCAAAGTGATACTGGCTGACAAATTCTTGTTCACGTTTTAAATTCATTTTCATCTCCATTTGTACAATTACAATATAGTTGCCATTGTACCATATTTTTTTATTTTCTGCTAGATTTACTAAATACCAATCTCAGTTTTAACAACTTGGGCAATAGTATCTACATAGTAGTCAACTTCCTCAGTGGTTGGGGCTTCAGCCATGACACGCAAGAGTGGCTCCGTTCCGCTTGGACGAACGAGGATGCGGCCATTCCCTGCCATTTCTTCTTCCATCTTCTCGATAATGGCTTTGATAGCAGGAACTTCCATTGCCTTTTCTTTCATGGCATTTTCCACACGAATATTGACTAATTTTTGTGGGTAAATAGTCACTTCTGCTGCTAATTCTGATAAACTCTTACCTGTTTCTTGCATGATCTTCGTCAATTGCACAGCTGATAGTTGCCCATCACCAGTTGTATTGTAGTCCATCAAGATAACGTGACCAGACTGCTCACCTCCAAGGTTATAGCCAGACTTTCTCATTTCTTCAACTACATAGCGGTCTCCAACAGCAGTGACTGCTTTATTAATACCTTCACGGTCCAAGGCCTTATGGAAACCAAGGTTAGACATAACGGTTGTTACGATCGTATTTTGAGCCAATTGACCTTTTTCAGAAAGGTATTTCCCGATGATGTACATAATCTTGTCACCATCAACGATTTCTCCATTTTCATCAACAGCAATCAAACGGTCGCTATCCCCATCAAAGGCCAAACCGATAGCTGACCCGCTTTCTTTTACAAGTTCTTGCAAGGCTTCTGGATGAGTTGAACCAACGTTCAAGTTGATGTTAAGGCCATCTGGTGTTTCACCAATAACTGTTAATTGAGCACCTAGGTCCGCAAAAATTTGACGAGCACTTGTTGCAGCTGCTCCGTTAGCAGTGTCCAAGGCAACCTTCATCCCTTCAAGAGGAGTTCCAGTTGAAACCAGGTAGGCTTCATACTTACGCAATCCTTCTGGATAGTCAACAACCGTACCTAAGCCCTCTGCACTTGGACGTGGGAGAGTATCTTCACTGGCATCTAGCAAGGCTTCGATTTCTGCTTCTTTGTCATCGTCTAGTTTAAAGCCATCACCACCAAAGAATTTAATTCCGTTATCAAGGGCTGGGTTGTGACTAGCTGAAATCATGACACCTGCGCTCGCACCCTCTGTTTTTACTAAGTATGCTACTGCTGGTGTTGCAAGAACACCAAGTTTATAAACATGAATTCCCACTGAAAGAAGTCCAGCAATCAAGGCAGATTCAAGCATTTGACCTGAAATACGAGTGTCTCGTCCTACAAAAACTTTTGGCGCTTCGGTCGTATGTTGGCTGAGGACATAACCTCCAAAACGACCTAGTTTGAAGGCCAATTCTGGCGTTAATTCTACGTTTGCTTCTCCACGGACTCCGTCCGTTCCAAAATATTTACCCATTTTTTATCCTTTTCTATTGTGTTTTATTAGTCTTTTTTTGAATAGTCTGGCTTGGTTTCAGAACCAGTTGAAGACGAACTGTCCGAAGATGAGCTTGTCGTTGATGAGCTAGAACTACTTGCTGATCTAGCTTGTTTCGTTGTTATCTTCATGGTTGTTTCATACGGTGTAATCACCGTTGGTAAAACTGTTCCATTCTTATCAATAGCTTGTAAGGGAACTGAACCCGTATAATTTCCAGTAATTTTTTCACTCGTTGGTAAGACAGCTACAATCTTATCAATCTTAGATAAGGTATCGACATCACTTGTAACTGAAACGCGTTCATCTGAAACAGTCACACTGTCAATGAGAATCCGTTCATCAACCTTACCAGAGTCAATCTGTGGAGTGACTGGTAAATTATCCCGTGTTGCCTTCTTCCCAATTTTAACGGTGATTTTCTGCGGTGTTGCTAGGGCTGTTAAACCGCTCGGAAGATTCTCAATGGTCAAGGGTACTTCAACCGTTCCTTCTGTCGCCTGTGTTAAATCTGCAGTAACCTTAAATTTACGAGTGCTTTCTTGCATCTCACTAGCCAAGGTCACTCGATTGGATCCAGTTAAAAATACCGTTACTTCTGAACTAAAACCGCTAATAAAATACTGCTCACTATCGTACTGAATATCAATCGGTACATTTACGACCGTATTGGTATAGGTTTCTGTTCGAGCCGATCTTGCATTATTATTATTTTGGTAATTAATAGAGGTAGCGTAGATAAATAAAACGCAAGCAAAGAGGAGTGAGGAGATGATATATAAACTATTTTTTTTCATTCTTCCAGCCTCCTAATATACGCTCTGTTAAGCTTGGCTCTTGTGAATTTTCCGGAATCAGTATACAACGTAGTTCTTCCTCAAATTCTTCCATCGTTAAATCATGCTTAAAGACACCATTATAGGTAATGGAAATGCCTCCAGTTTCTTCTGACACAACAAATGTTAAGGCGTCTGATACTTCAGATAAACCAATAGCTGCACGGTGTCGTGTTCCAAACTCCTTAGAAATATCAGTGCTCTCAGTAAGTGGAAGATAAGCAGATGTTACAGCTATACGATCGCCTTTTATAATGACTGCACCATCATGTAAAGGTGTGTTTGGAATAAAGATATTGATTAAGAGTTCTGCAGAAATCTTAGCATCTAAAGGAATTCCCGTGGAAATATATTCCTGTAAGGTTCTGACACGCTGAACTGATACAAGTGCTCCAATTTTCCGCGGGCTCATATATTCAACTGCCTTAACAAAGGCCTGAATCATCTGTTCTTCTGAACTCATTGGCGTACTTGAAAAGAAATCAGTCGCACGTCCCAAGCGCTCTAAACCTGTCCGAATTTCTGGAGAGAAAATAACTACCGCTGCGATAACACCGTAAGTAATCAATTGATTGATCAACCAGGAAATAGTTGTCAAGCCTAGGGTATTTGCTGCTATCTGAGCTAAGATAAAAACTAAAACACCTCGAACCAGGATCATAATCTTGGTTCCTGCAATTGATTTTGTAAATTGGTATAAGATATAGGCAACGATAAGAATATCAATCACATTTATCAGAATACTCCAAGGACTGGAAAATAAACTAGACCAGTATTGAAGATTAGATAATTGTTGAAAATTCATTCTAGGCCTCCTCTCCATAAAAAAGCTACTCTTCATTATATCATTTTATATGAAAATTTTCTTCCCCCTACTTCATTTTAAATTGATAGAAAATATGATAGAATAAAATGATAAAAATGAAATAAGGAGAAACCATGTCCGAACTATATGATATCACCATTGTAGGAGGTGGACCTGTCGGTCTTTTCGCAGCCTTTTATGCTCACCTTCGTCAAGCCAAAGTACAAATCGTCGATTCTCTTCCTCAACTAGGTGGTCAACCTGCTATCCTATATCCTGAAAAACAAATTCTCGATGTCCCAGGTTTCCCAAATCTTACTGGCGAAGAATTGACTAGTCGCTTGTTAGAACAATTAGACGGGTTTGAGACACCTGTTCACCTCAATGAAACTGTCCTAGATATAGTAAAAAACGAGGACTATTTTACTATTACTACCAATAAAGGAAGTCACCTGACTAAAACGGTCATTATCTCTATGGGTGGTGGTGCCTTTAAACCTCGTCCACTAGAATTAGAAGGCGTGGAAGGCTATGACAATATCCACTACCACGTTTCTAATATTCAACAATATGCTGGTCAGAAGGTAACTATCCTGGGTGGTGGCGACTCAGCCGTTGACTGGGCACTAGCTTTTGAAAAGATTGCTCCAACTACACTTGTGCATCGTCGCGATAACTTCCGTGCTCTTGAGCATAGCGTCCAAGCCTTGCAAGAGTCTTCTGTGACTATCAAAACACCATTTGTGCCAAGTCAGCTTCTTGGAGATGGAAAAACTTTAGACAAGCTTGAAATCACAAAAGTTAAATCCGAGGAGACAGAAAGCATTGAATTGGACCACCTCTTTGTCAACTATGGCTTCAAATCTTCTGTAGGTAATCTTAAAAAATGGGGACTTGATCTTAACCGTCACAAGATTATCGTCAATAGCAAGCAGGAGTCAAGCCAAGCTGGAATTTACGCTATCGGTGACTGCTGCTACTACGAAGGTAAGATTGACTTGATTGCGACAGGTCTAGGTGAAGCACCAACTGCTGTTAATAATGCCATCAACTATATCGACCCCGAACAAAAAGTACAACCAAAACACTCTACAAGTCTATAAGAAAAGAACCACGAATCACACGATTCGTGGTTTTTACAGTTCCTCTGCGATTTTGTTAATCTTTCTCAGTCGATGATTGACACCACTTTTGGTGAGTGGATTTGTCAGACTATCTGCCAGCTTCTGGATAGAATAGTCTGGATGCTGAATACGCAGACGGGCAACTTCCTGCAAATCTACTGGAAGATTATCCAAGCCAATTCTATCTTTGATTTTACTGATATTGTTAATGGTTTTCATACTCGCTGAAACCGTACGAGCAATATTAGCCGTCTCTGCATTATTAGCACGATTGAGGTCATTACGGGTTTCACGTAAGATTTTGATGCCTTCGAAAGTATCACGCGCCTGCATGGCTCCAATAACTATGAGAAAGTCCATGATATCCTCAGCACGCTGAAGATAGGTCACTGCACCTTTTTTTCGTTCAATCACCTTGGCATCCAACAAGAAATGCTGAAGAAGCGCCGCAATCCCTTGGGCATGGTCCAGATAGACTGAGCTGATCTCAAGCTGGTATTTACCAGAGTCTGGATCCCGAATACTTCCGTTTGCCAAAAAGGCTCCACAGAGATAGGCACGACCTGCTTCCTCATCTGCTAGAATTTCAGGCGCAATACCAGTCTCTAGTCCAAAGAAGGAGTCTGCCAAGTGCAAATCACTGAGTAGTTCTTGGACTCGCTCATCCGTAAAAACAGTATAGACTCGATTTTTACGAAGATTACTTCTCTGATGGTGACGAATTTCTGATTTAATCTCATAGAAGTGCAAAAAAGATTCATAGAGATGACGGGCTAACTTGGCATTTTCTGTAATGACGGACAAGGTCAATCCAGAAGTCGATAAACCAATACTACCAGACATCTTAATAATGGCAGATAGTTCGTGGCGACTCAGATGGTGCTGACCCAAAATTTCTTCTTTTACTGCAACTGTGAAGCTCATTTTCTCACCTGTATAATGCGCATGAGCTCATCTACAATGAGATCGCCATCATGGAAGGCTCCGCCATTTTCCAAACGTAGGAAGTTGGATGAAATGACACGTGGGACTTGCTTACGTAAGCCTTCAAAATCATGCTCAACCTGTACTAAATACTCATCAAAACGGTTGGTATCCATATAGTCCCTCGGAACCTTTTCGATATTAACAAGGACAGTATCGATAAATGGACGGCCCAAATGACGATGCAAGACTTCTACGTGATCACTATCTGTGAAATGCTCGGTCTCTCCACGCTGGGTCATGATGTTGCAGACATAGGCAATTTCAGCCTTGGTTTCCAGAAGGGCCTGACCAATTTCTTCAATAACAATATTAGGCAAAATCGAAGTAAAGAGTGAACCTGGTCCCAAGACAATCATATCACTTTCGAGAATAGTGTTAACCACCCGGCGGCTAGCTTCAGGTTTCTCATCATCAAGCGTATTAGTGACGTAAACATGATCAATCATGCCTGGATGATCAGCAATGTGACTCTCGCCAGCTACCTCTGTCCCATCTTTAAAGACAGCATGGAGGGTCAAGGGATGGTCGCTAGATGGATAAATCTTGCCTGTTGTATGGAAAAATTTACTTAGTAATTGCATGGCATTATAGGTTGAGCCCTGCATTTCAGATAATCCAGCTATGAGAATATTCCCAAGGGGATGACCAGCAAAGGCACCTGCATCCTCAGAAAAACGATATTGAAAGACTTTCTCATAGAATTTTGGCATATCCGACATGGCAACGAGGACATTACGCAAATCACCTGGTGGTGTTAACTGTTGAATGTTTTTACGAAGTTCACCTGAAGAACCACCATCATCCGCAACAGTTACTATGGCTGCGATCTCGACATCCTTTTCCCTTAAACTTTTTAAGATAACGGGGATTCCAGTTCCCCCACCAATCACCGTAATTTTGGGTTTTCTCATGAACGGTTTACCGTTTCCTTTCTTCGATCTTTATCACGATGACTTTCATTTACTGGCCAATTTTTAGACAAATCATTTGCTAAACGCTTGGCAAAAGCCACACTTCGGTGTTGACCACCCGTACAACCAATCGCAATGGTTAAAACTGATTTGCCTTCTTTTTTATAGCCTGGTAGGATTGGTTCAACCAAGGCTGATAAATGGCGGTAAAAGTCTTCGGATTCCTCATGTTTCATGACATAGTCGTAAACAGCTTGGTCCTCACCTGTCTGATTGCGAAGTTCTGGTAGATAGTAGGGATTTGGGAGGAAACGGACATCAAAAACTAAGTCGGCATCAATGGGAATTCCATATTTGAAACCAAAGGACATAACTTCAATACGAAATGACTGCGTTTGTTCTTGGTCTGAAAATTGCTCAGCAATCGTTTTACGAAGTCCACGAGGTGTCAATTCAGTTGTATCTACTACATTTTGACTCATGTTTTTTAAGGGAGCCAAGAGCTCGCGTTCCAGCTTGATACCGTCCAAAATACGACCATCTGCTGCAAGAGGGTGACTTCTTCTAGTTTCCTTATAGCGTGCCACCAATTCCTTATCCGCTGCATCCAAAAAGAGGATTTTGAAGTCCAAATCATCTTGATTTTCCAATTCATCCAAGACAGCCTGAATCTCTGAAAAGAAGGAACGGCTACGCATATCCACTACCAAAGCTAATTTGTGGTCATCATCCTTAGTCTCAACCAACTGCAAAAACTTTGGCAATAGAGCTGGTGGCATATTATCAATGGTAAAATAGCCTAAATCTTCGAAGGATTGAATGGCTACAGTTTTCCCTGCACCACTCATCCCTGTTACAATCACCAGGTGAAGTTGTTTCTTTGTCATCTTTGTCTCCTTATATCAAAAGAAGTTTGGAAGAACCAAACTTCAACTCGCTTATCCAATCTCTGCGATGACTTCAATTTCGACTTTTACATCGCGAGGAAGACGAGCTACTTCTACAGCTGAACGAGCTGGAAATTCCTTATTAAAGGCTGTTTGGTACACCTCATTGAAAGGAACAAAGTCGTTCATATCACTCAAGAAACAAGTTGTTTTGACAACATGTTCAAAATCTGTTCCCGCTTCTACCAAAATAGCTCCAATATTTTTCAAGACTTGTTCAGTCTGTTCTTGAATCGTTTCTCCTACGATTTCTCCAGTTTCAGGAGATAAAGGAACTTGACCGCTAGCAAACAAAAGGTTGCCAACGATTTTCCCTTGAACGTAAGGTCCGATTGCCTTTGGAGCTTTATCTGTATGAATTGTTTTTGCCATTTGTATTCCTCATAATTTTTCTAAAATAGCATCCCAAGCTTGATCCATTCCTGCTTTTGTTACGGATGAAAAGAGGATAAAATCATCGCTTGGATCAAAATTTAATTTCTTTTTAATAGCTGATTCGTGCTTGTTCCATTTACCACGCGGAATCTTGTCTGCCTTGGTCGCCACAATGATGACAGGAATCTCATAATATTTAAGAAATTCGTACATCTGCACATCATCTGCTGTCGGGTCATGACGAAGGTCAACGAGACTAACAACTACCCGAAGATTTTCTCGAGTAGTCAAGTACTCCTCAATCATACGACCCCATTTTTCGCGTTCCTTCTTGGAAACACGGGCATAACCATAGCCAGGCACATCCACAAAACGCATCTTGTCATCAATATTAAAGAAATTGAGTAGTTGTGTTTTTCCTGGTTTCCCAGAAGTACGAGCTAGATTCTTACGATTGAGCATGGTGTTGATAAAGCTTGATTTTCCAACATTAGAGCGACCTGCGAGCGCAATTTCTGGAAGTTCATCTTCTGGATAGTGGGACTTGTTAGCCGCACTCAGCAAAATCTCAGCATTGTGTGTATTGATTTCCATAGTCACCTCTAGGCTGTCTCTAGGATTGGCTTAGCCGTTCCGTCAACCGCTTCTTTTGTGATACGAACTGTTTTCACATTTTCTTGACTTGGAACTTCAAACATAACGTCTAGCATGGTTTCTTCGATGATGGAGCGAAGACCACGCGCACCAGTTTTGCGTTCGATAGCTTTGTTAGCAATTTCCTGGAGGGCTTCGTCGTCAAATTCTAACTCAACATCATCATAAGAAAGCAAGGTCTGGTATTGTTTGACCAAGGCATTTCTTGGCTCTTTCAAAATGCGAACCAAGTCATCTACTGTCAACTGCTCCAGAGCTGCAAAGACAGGCAAGCGCCCAATCAACTCAGGAATAATTCCGAATTTCTGAATATCTTCTGCGATGATTTCTTGCATGTAAGAGCTGTTTTCATCAATAGCCTTGTTATTTTGCCCAAAACCAATGACTTTTTCTCCTAAACGCTGTTTGACGATTTCTTCGATGCCATCGAAGGCCCCACCCACAATGAAGAGGATATTCTTGGTATCCACTTGAATCATTTCTTGTTGAGGATGTTTACGTCCTCCTTGAGGTGGTACGCTAGCTACAGTTCCTTCGATAATCTTGAGGAGGGCTTGTTGCACCCCTTCACCAGAAACATCACGTGTGATGGAAACATTTTCGCTCTTCTTAGCAATCTTGTCAATCTCATCCACGTAGATAATTCCACGTTCTGCACGTTCGATGTTAAAATCAGCTGCCTGCAAGAGTTTGAGGAGGATATTTTCCACGTCCTCACCAACATAACCAGCTTCCGTCAATGCCGTTGCATCCGCAATAGCAAATGGTACATTCAAACTTCTAGCAAGGGTTTGAGCAAGGAAAGTCTTCCCTGAACCAGTTGGGCCAATCATCAAAATGTTTGACTTTTGCAAATCAACATCTTCGCTCTCTTCACGAGTGTCATGGAAATTGATGCGTTTGTAGTGGTTATATACAGCCACTGCCAGAGCACGTTTGGCACGATCTTGACCAATTACATAATGGTTCAAGATGTTTAAGAGTTCGATTGGTTTTGGTACCTCAGACAAGTCTGCCAAAACTTCCTCTGCCAACTCCTCACGAATAATTTCTTGAGCCAACTCCACACATTCATTACAGATAAAGGCATTGTTCCCAGCAATTATTTTTTTGACTTCTTCTTGGCTTTTGCCACAAAATGAGCAATAAACCATCATATCATTTTTCCTATTTGTAGGCATGATTCCCTTCCGTTCTAACTATTCATTCTCTCTAAAATAAGGTCATATAAAAAGCATGAATGCTATTTACCAAGTTTGTAAAGGCATTGAGCCAAAGTAGAGTAGCAAGTCCAAAGCGCTTTTTACGAAAAGCGTGTGTCCCAGCTACAAGACAGACAGCACACAAAAGAGCTGTAAAAAATCCAAAAATACTACGCTCCATTAGGCTTCCTTTCTCTTTCTATATTCGATGGTAAAATCAAAAGCATTTTTCTCATCTTTGCTATACGATTTGCTTTCAACTGTCTCAAAGGAATTCAAATCAAAATCCTCTGGAAAATAAGTATCCCCCTCGACTTGAGCATGAATTTGCGTCACAATAATCTCATCTAAGTAAGGTTCAAAAAGCTGAAAAATTTGCTTGCCACCAAGGATATAGAGATTTTTACCCTGATGATGGTACCAGTCTAAAACATCTTCAACATTTTGGAAAACTAGAGCTCCTTCAATTGACTCTTCGGGATTGCGCGTCAAAATTAAAGTCTCACGTCCTGGAAGTAATCGTCGTCCCATTCCATCAAAGGTTACACGCCCCATCAAAATGGCATGATTCAAGGTTGTTTCTTTAAAATGTTTTAACTCTGCTGGCAAATGCCAAGGTAAACGATCCTCTTTCCCGATTACACCCTTTTCATCTTGAGCCCAGATGGCTACGATTTTCTTTGTCATGCTTTCATCCTTTTCATTGATAGTTCTATTTTATCAAAAATCTTCAAAAAAGACTGTTTTGGAATGCCCTCCTGAATAGAAAAAATCCGTAGAAAACTTCTACGGATTTTTAGAAAAATACAGTATCTTACAAACCAGGTGCTTGTCCTAATTCTGCCGCAAGCATCCAGACTGTTTTTTCAAGGTCAGCTTTAGCACCAACGAAGATATCATTGGTTACATCATCACCTTCTTCATCTGTTACATCCAATGCTTTTTGGAAAAGAGTGATAAGGTAACGATAAATTTCAAGGACACGTTCCAAACTTTCTTCTACGTTACGGAACTCTCCAGCTCCTTCTTCGATTTCACTGTGTTGAAGGAATTCTGTCAAAGTAGAGTAAGGTTTGCCACCAAGAGTGATCAAGCGTTCGCTGATTTCATCAAGGTAACCATCAAGGCTATCCATGTATTCATCCATCTTAGGATGCCATACCATAAAACCACGTCCACGCATGTACCAGTGAACTTGATGAAGAGCGATATGTGCTACATACAAGTCTGCTACTGCTTGATTCAAAACTTCCTTTGTATTTACTAGCGCTTCTGCCGCTGGTTTAGTTAATGTTGCTACATCTTTTACTGCTTCTTTTTTCAATTCTACCATCTTTCTCACCTCATTATTATTTTTTGTAACCATATTTATTGATTACTACCTTAGTATACTACTCCAAGTAGACAAAAGCAAGGAAATTAACTCATATTAAAAAAGTTGTAATTGACTGATAATTTAAGAAAATGAGTGGCTATTTATCCTAGCTATTTTCTCTGTTTTTACTAGAAAATTGACTTTGATAAAGATCGTAATAGAAACCTTTCGCAGCCAAAAGACTTTCATGATTTCCCTGTTCAATTATCTGCCCATCTTTCAGCACCAAAATCTTATCAGCTTCCTGAATTGTCGAAAGACGGTGAGCAATGACAAAGCCTGTTCTTCCCTTCATCAAACGCTTCATAGCTTTTTGAATCAAAAGCTCTAAGCGCGTATCGACTGATGAGGTCGCTTCGTCCAAAATTAAGATTTTAGGATCTGCCAAGAGAGCACGCGCGATAGTTAACAACTGTTTTTGCCCAAGAGAAATATTACTTGACTCTTGGTTCATTTCCATGTTATAGCCACCAGGAAGGGTGCGGATAAAGTGGTCAACATTGGCCGCCTTAGCAGCCTCGACGATTTCTTCATCTGTTGCATCCAGATTTCCAAAGCGAAGATTTTCCTTGATACTGCCTTCATAGAGCCAGGCATCCTGTAGGACCATCCCAAACTGTCGACGATAGTCCTGACGAGACAGGTCACGAATATCTTGGTCATCCACTAAAATGGCTCCAGCTGTCACATCGTAAAAACGCATGAGAAGGTTAATCAAGGTTGTTTTCCCTGCTCCAGTAGGTCCAACGATAGCTACCATCTCTCCAGGTTCAACATCTAAGTTAAAATTGCGAATCAATGGTTTGTTTTCCACATATTGGAAATCGACATTTTTGAAGCTAACCTGACCTGTCAATGGTGCCAGTTCTTTTACTTCAGCAGTTTGAACTTCTTCCTGTTCATCTAAAACTTCGAAGACACGATCAAGCGAAGACTTAGCACTTTGCATTTGCCCAGCTAACTGAGTGATATTTTGGATCGGTTGGCTGACTTGCCACACATACTGAACGAAAGCTTGCATATTACCAATCGTCAAGCGCCCTGCAATAACCTGCAATCCACCTAATACTGCAACAATCAGGTAGGTTAAATCAGATACGATGTGAAGGGCAGGCATCATCAATCCTGAAATAAAGCTCGCCTTAAATCCGACTTGTTGCAATTCATCCGTAATCTTTTCAAATCTCTCTTGAGAGTTTTCTTCACGTCCGAAAAGTTTTAAAACATTAAAACCTGTCAAGTTTTCTTGCACAAATCCATTCATTCGTCCCAATATAGCTGCCTGCTGTTTAAAGTACGGCTGTGAACGATTCAGAATCGTTTTAGCACCAAAATAAGTCACTGGAATCGACAAGATAACAATGATAGCCAACTGAAGATTTAGATAGAGGACCATTCCCATAACAAAAATAATGGTAAAGACTGCGTTGACAATCTGCAAGAAAGATTGTTGGAGTGCATTAGATACGGTCTCTACATCACTAGTAAAACGTCCCAGCAAATCCCCAAACTGGTGCTTATCAAAGTAGGACACAGGGATGCGGTTGATTTTTTCGCTCATTTCATTTCGCAAATCCTGTATCATAGACTGGACAGCATTGGTCATAAAATAGTTTGAGTAGTAAGACCCCAACTCGTAAAGAAGCCCACGCAAGAGATAGATTACTAGAATTACTGCGATATAGCTGGTATTGATACCCGCTCCTGCAACACCATTTGCCATATCAAGAAGATTACTGGTTAATTCTGTGATGGCAAGCCCTAATACGAAAGGCTCGATAACACTCATAATAACGCTGACTATCTTCAAAAAGACTGCAAAGAAAACAGAAAAACGGTAGGCTTTTAAATAGCTCCATAGACGAGCTAGACTAGATTGTTGTTTCATCCTTTACCTCCTATTCTTCTGTCAGAGACGCATTTTTCAGCTGCGACTCAGCAATTTCTCGATAGATGTCATTGGTCTCCATCAATTCTTCATGACGGCCACGACCAACGATTTCACCCTTATCAAGGACAATGATCTGGTCAGCATCCATGATAGTTCCAACACGTTGAGCGACAATCAAAACCGTTGCATCTTGAGTCACTTCCTTGAGACGACGGCGTAAGATAGCATCTGTACGGTAGTCCAAGGCTGAGAAAGAATCGTCAAAGATATAGATATCTGGACCCTTGATAACTGCTCGTGCAATCGACAAACGTTGTTTCTGACCACCTGATAGATTGCTTCCCCCTTCGGCCAGATGCGTTGCGAAACCTTCTTCTCGACTTTCGATAAAGTCTTTGGCTTGGGCTACATCAGCTGCTTGGTGCAAGTCCTCATGACTGGCATCCTCTTTCCCGTAACGGAGATTGTCTGCGATAGTCCCAGTAAAAAGCAAGGCCTTTTGTGGAATAAATCCAATCTTCTGACGGAGTGATTTGAGACGGTAATCCCGTACATCAACACCATCAACCTTAATTTTCCCTAGCGTAACATCGTAGAATCGAGGAATCAATTGAACCAGAGTAGACTTACCTGACCCAGTCGAACCGATAAAAGCAATGGTTTCTCCCGGTTTAGCAGTAAAGGAAATGTTATGTAAGACAGGGCTTTCTGTTTCCCCAGGATAGGCAAAGGTCACATTATCAAATTCTAAGTAACCATGTGTTTCTGTTTCTTGAATTCCGTCCTCATTTGGATCAATGGAAATCGGCATATCCATGATTTCCTTCAAGCGTTCACTGGATACGGCCGTTCTAGGGTACATGGTAAAGAGGTTTGACAAGAATAGGAAGGACAAGAGAGCGTGGAAACTATACTCGATAAAGGCCACCAAATCCCCAATCTGCAAACTTCCCTGTTTGAGAGGATCCAAAGCAAACCAAACGATAGCTACAATCATAGCGATAATGATTTGCACAAATAGTGGCTCCGTCAAACCAGTCAATTTGAACAAACGATTTGAATTATCCGCATAGATTGCATTTTTCTCTTCAAAACGATTTTCTTGGAAATCTTCACGAGCAAAGGCACGGATGACTCGCAAGCCCATCAAATTTTCACGGACATACTGGTTAATCTTATCCAGTGTTTTCTGTTGCTTTTCAGATAAGGGACGTGTTTTGACCGCCACATAAATGACTACAACAGCTAGAAAAGGTACGGAAAAAGCGACAATCCAGGCTAGTGAAGGACTGGTCAAGAAAATCATGAGAATACTCGACAGCATCATCATGGGAGTGATAACACCCAACTTAAGAGTTTGTTCCGCAAACTGCATGAGGACAAAGGCATCACTGGTAATACGAGTCACCAATGAAGAAACACCAATTTGTTCATATTCGTGATGAGAATACTCTTGTAATTTAGCATAAACATCATTTCGCATGTCCTTAACCATATTGGTGGTCAATTTACTAGCAGCATAGGATAGAACAACCCGCCCAAATGTCCCCAAGACGATAATAACCAACATTACGATAGCCCAAAAATAGAGCTTTTCTTCATTACCTTGATTAATCCCCTGGTCAATCATACGAGCAAGAACAGTCGGTAGCCCAAGATTGACAATAACAAAGAAAATAGCTCCGAAGAAGTCTAACACTAACCACTTGGGATAACGTTTGAGATAAGACCAAATATAAAGCATAATTCTCCTTTCTTTTTCTTCTTAAATGCAGAAAAGAGCGTGCTTTCGCACGCCATTTTACTAAAAAGAAGACAGGCAGCCAAAACCTCGAGAGGGGGAACTGTCTGTCTCAGATATTTAAGGCTTATTTTACAAAGTCAAGCAATGCCAAGAAGCTTTCTGGGTCAAGTGATGCACCACCAACAAGAGCTCCGTCAACGTCTGGACAAGCCATGTATTCAGCAACGTTTTCAGGTTTAACTGAACCACCGTATTGAACACGTACTTTATCAGCTACTTCTTGACCAAAGTCAGCTGCTACAACGTCACGAACAACTTTACACATTTTTTGTGCATCGTCTTGTGAAGCTGATTTACCAGTACCGATAGCCCAGATTGGCTCATATGCGATAACTGTTGAAGCTACTTGTTCTGCAGTCAATCCAGCAAGAGCAGCAGAAACTTGAGCACCTACGAATTCTGCTGCTTTTCCTGCTTCGTAAGTTTCAAGGCTTTCACCACAACAGATAATTGGAAGCATACCATTAGTAAAGATTGCTTTTGCTTTTTTGTTGATGTCTTCGTCTGTTTCGTGGAAGTAGTCACGACGTTCTGAGTGACCGATCACAACATAGTCAGTGCCGATTTCTTTCAAAACTTGTGGGCTAGTTTCACCAGTGAAAGCACCAGCATTTTCAAAGTAGCAGTTTTGAGCAGCAACTTTAAGGTTTGAACCTTTAGCAGCAGCAAGAACAGTTGTCAAGTCAAGTGCAGGAACTGCAATACCAGCTTCAACAAGATCAGATGAAGGAAGTTTTGATGCTACAGCTTCAACGAATGCTTTTGCTTCTTCTGGGTTTTTGTTCATTTTCCAGTTACCAGCGATAAATGGTTTACGTGACATTTCACATACCTCTTTTTTCATTTTATTTTCTACTTATTTTATCATATTTAAAGATAGCTTGCAAATCTTACTCTGTAACTAGAAGTCTTCTTTTCAAAAACTTTCCAGTTGCCGTTTTTATCTAGAAGCTGGCTTTCTCCTGGTTAATTTGACCACTGCTTCTGTCCTAGCCGTGTGTGGAAACATATCAACCGACTGGATATAATGCAGGTCATAGACTTCAACCAATCGGACTAAATCGCGCGCCAAGGTAGATACATTGCAGGAAACATAGACCATCTTTTCAGGTGCGTATTTGACAATGGTATCCAAGAGCTTATCATCTAAACCTGTACGTGGCGGGTCCACAATCAAGGCATCTGCACGATAGCCTTCCTTGTACCAACGAGGAATAACTTCTTCTGCTGTACCTGCCTCATAGTGAGTATTGGTATAACCCATGCGCTTAGCATTTTCTTTGGCATCCTCAATAGCTTCTGGAATAATATCCATCCCTCTCAAGCTTTTGACTTTCTTAGCAAAGGCAAAACCAATGGTCCCAACACCACAATAAGCATCAATCAGATGGTCGTCCTCAGTCACGTCCAAGGCCTTAACGGCTTCACTATAGAGAATTTCAGTCTGTTCAGGATTGAGCTGGTAAAAAGCTCGTGGTGAAAGAGAAAATTCATAGTCAAGAACACCCTCGCGTATACTATCTTGACCCCAAATAATCTCGGTCTTGTCTCCATAAATCTCACTGGTTTTCGCAGTATTGGTATTGACTGCAACTGTCACCACTTCTGGAAAATCCTTGACTAGGTCTTGAACTAAGAGAGTCAAGTTCAACTGGCGATTAGTGACGATAATGATTTGAACCTGCCCAGTTTTCCGTGCTCGACGAACCATGATAGTTCGAACTCCAAGAATTTTCCGTTCATCCGTAATCGGAATTTGATGATAGGTCAAGAGTTCAGCAATGCGGTTGGCAATCGCTTGTGTCTCCTTGTCTTGAACCAGACAGTCTTTTAATTCAACCAGATCATGCGAATTTTGAGCATATAATCCCGCCTTAACTTGGCCTTTAAACTTTCGAGTTTGGAATTGCAGTTTAGCCCGATAATACTTAGGCTCCTGCATGCCAATGGTTGGTCTAATTTCATAGTTTTCGTAGCCTGCAGGTTCAAATTTCTTCAGAGCTTGATGAAGGAGATCTGTTTTGAACTCCAGCTGCTTGTCATAATGCAGATGCATGATTTGACAGCCACCACACTCATTATAGATAGTACAGTCTGGGACTACTCGAAACTTAGATTTTTTATTAACCTCAAGCAGTTTGGCCTCAACGTAGTTACGCTTAACAGAAGTCACCTGACAATAGATATCTTCTCCCTTGAGGGCTCCTGGAACAAAAACGAGGGTTTTCTGGAAAAAACCAATTCCTTCCCCGTTAATCCCCATGCGCTTGATTTTTAATGGAATTTTTTGTTTGACTTTTAGATTCATAAGTCTATTATACCACGTAGTTTCTCAATGGTTAAGAATATGTTACAATAAAACCATGAATACAAAGATATCTTTTTCCTCATTGGATTTCCCTGAGCAATTACGAACTTATATAAAAGGGACAAGCCTTTCTGACAGCTCTTCTCATTCAGGCGCAAGGGTCCTTTATCTTGACTCAGGTTACTATTTGAAAATAGATCAAAAGGGAAGTTTAGAGCGAGAAGCTAGCATTGCAAGGTGGTTTGAAACCAAAGGACTGGGAACTCCAGTCATCCACTATCTATCTACAGATAAAGACTACTTCCTGACTAAAGAGGCTATTGGTCATGATGCTCTCGCTTTTTTAGACCAACCAGAAAAAATCTGCCGAACAATGGCAGAAGCTCTTAAAAAGCTTCACAACTTAAACCCACACAATTTTCCATCAGAAAATCATTTACAGACCTATAAAGACAGAGCCTTTAAAAACTATGAAAAAGGGGAGTTCTATGCCAAGGCACTCCTACCCCAATTCCAGATTAACAGTCGCGAAGAGGCCTTCCAACTCATCCAAGAACAAGGGCACCTTTTAAAGACAGATGCCTTTATTCACGGGGACGCCTGTCTACCGAACTTTATTCTAAAAGATGCTGACCATTTCTCTTGCTTCATTGATCTTGGTTTGGCTGATTTCAGTGATCGGCATATCGATCTCTTTTGGGCAATTTGGTCCCTCAATTACAACTTAAAAGACCCCAAATATGCTGAACTATTTCTCGACTGTTACGGGAGAGAGCTGGTTGATAGCAACAAACTTCGACTCGTTGCTGCCTTTGAAGCATTTGGATAAGAGGTAAACCATGAAAATCACAAAACTTGAAAAGAAAAAACGACTCTATCTGCTCGAACTTGATAACGACCAAACCTGCTACATTACAGAGGATACCATTGTTCGCTTTATGTTGACTAAAGGGAAAGAGATCTCAGCTGAAGAACTAACTGAGATTAAATCCTTTGCACAATTTTCCTACAGTAAAAATCTAGCTCTCTACCACTTATCCTTCAAGGCCCGTACTGAAAAAGAAGTTAGAGATTATCTTGCCAAACATGAAATTGATGAGAAAATCATTCCCCAAGTCATTCAGTCTCTAAAGGACGACAACTGGATCAATGACCGCCAATATGCACAAGCTATCATCAATTCCAATCAGCTTTCAGGAGATAAGGGAAGCTATGTGCTGATGCAGAAGATTTCTCAAAAAGGGGTTGCTAAGTCCGTTATCCAAGAAGTTTTACAAGAATTTGATCTGACGGAAGTCGCAGAACGTACAGCTGAAAAACTACTGAAAAAATATCAGGGAAAATTGCCAGCCCGCGCCTTGCAGGACAAGATTATCCAAAATCTGACCAACAAAGGGTTTTCCTACTCAGAAGCCAAGGCTGCCTTTGATCAACTAGATAACCAGGTCGATGAAGAAACTGTCCAAGAGCTAATTTTTAAAGAGTTGGATAAGCAATACCCCAAATACTCACGAAAGTATGAAGGATACGAACTCAAGCAACGTTTGACCCAAGTTTTAGCTAGAAAAGGTTATGATTTTTCGGATATAGCCAGCGCTCTAAGAGAATATCTTTAATTTTTTCATAAAAAAACTAAGAACTTTAAACAAAAATGTGATACAATAGTAAACGATAAACTTATAAATTGTAGAAAGTTGGTTAGTTATGAAACTTCCAAAAGAAGGCGACTTTATTACAATTCAAAGTTATAAGCATGATGGGAGTCTTCACCGCACTTGGCGAGACACCATGGTACTAAAAACAACAGAGAACGCTATTATCGGCGTCAACGACCACACACTTGTTACCGAAAGTGACGGTCGTCGTTGGGTAACTCGAGAACCGGCTATTGTTTACTTTCACAAAAAATATTGGTTTAATATCATTGCCATGATCCGTGATAATGGGATTTCCTACTACTGCAACATGGCTAGCCCATACTATCTAGACGAAGAAGCTTTAAAATACATCGACTATGATTTAGATGTTAAAGTTTTTACAGATGGCGAAAAACGCCTCTTGGACGTCGAAGAGTATGAACGTCACAAGCGCAAGATGAATTATCCTGATGATTTAGACTATATTTTGAAAGAGCATGTTAAGATTCTTGTTGATTGGATCAACAATGAACGTGGCCCCTTCTCAGAAGCCTATGTCAACATTTGGTACAAACGCTACGTAGAACTAAAGAATCGGTAAAGTTGTCAAACTAGGGTGTCTGCCCTAGTTTTTTTATAATCAAAAAACCTGCCTAATGTGGCAGGTTTTCGTTTAAATATCTAATTTTGTAACGGTGAACTTGATATGGGAATAATCTTTCTCGATATCCTTATCTACCATAAAGGCTGTTGCATCCTTCTTGACCTGCACCAAGTCGATATTCTGGGCTTGAGCTGCATAGACACAGCCACAGTAGCATTGGCGATAGATGTCATACTCTTCACACATCTCTACAGAACGTTTGTAACCTTGATTTTTCTTAAAATCACTCGGAAGATAATGAGTGGTGTAAATTTTCTGCACGTCGATCCCGATACTATTGATGGTTTGTGAATTTTTGTGAGGACTGATCGTCAGGGCCGAACCAAAGTAGTCAAATCCTAAGTCCATAGCCACCTGCGCTGTCTTGTCCAAACGATAGTCAAAACAAACCTTGCAACGATCGCCACCTTCCGGTTCTTCTTCCAAACCTCGAACCAGTTTACGGTACTCATTGGGTTCGTATGGTGCTTCTAGGTATTGGACATTGTTGCCAGTTCGTTCATTGAAATCACTAACAAACTTTTTTGTCACATAGGCACGCTTGTGATACTCAGCTTTAGGATGGATATTGGAATTAGCAAAATAAATAGTCACATCCGCATACTTGGTCAAGTACTCTAGAGTGTAGGTGCTACAAGGAGCACAACAGACGTGCATGAGAATGGTTGGTCTTTCTTCATTTTTTTCCCAAACTTGAACCATCTTTTGCATGACTCGGTCATAGTTGATCTTTTGATTGGGATTCATCTTACTTAGAATTTCTTCTACATCGATCATACTCTTCTCCTTTTCTTCTTGTTATTTTATCACAAGAAGGCTCTTTGGGCAAATAGGTTTTCGTGCTTTACTCAGTTTTTAAGTCCTTGTCCAATACCTTGCCCATCCTTTTTAGACCGATTATTAGGATAGGGTAGGTTAAAAGCAAGATAAGGCCTAGAACTAAAAAGATAGCTACAAGACCCCAACGATCAATCAACCAGCCTGTCAGTGGAAATATGACAATCATGGAAAGACTAAAGAGCATGGAATTGATACTAAGCATAGTTGCTCTTACACTGGAAGGTAAATAACCTTGTAAGTCATTAAAATAGATCGGCTGATAAACTGCATAAAGTGTATCAGTTAAAAGATATACAAGAAGAAAAGCAAAGGGGGTCCCTGAAAACACCAACAACAAGGCCAAGCCCGTTAGTGCAACAAGAGTCGGAAAAACTCGATTACTATTCCATTTTTTACCGATTTGACTAGCTACATAAACAGCTATAAGATTTAACCCACTACCAATAAGCATAACCAGTGAAACCTGCCATCCTGCTAAGTCACTTATTTTCTGCTGATAATAAAAGTAAAACATACACATGAGTGTCCCTACTAGCTGATAAGTCAGCATCCAGTAAAAGAGTACTGGTTTTTCCTGCCATTCTTTACGAACTTGCTGGACAATCATTTTAAAGGTTAAGACTTCATTTTTCTCTCTCTTAGCCATTGGTTCTTTCATAAAATAAATCAAAATGATAGAAAGAAATGAAAATCCTATGGCAATCAGATAGGTCCAGGCAAGTGCTCCGTGAATAAAGAAGCCTGCCACAACTGTACCTAGGGTTCGGGTGACTTCTGCCACACCAGACAAAAAGCTAGAAATCTGAAGATAACGGTCCTTTTGACCCGCTTCAACCGCCGAATCATATAAGAAAGCGGTACTGGTTCCTGAGTCAAAATTGTAGGACCAAGCATTAACCATCATGGCAATCGCATAAATCCAAAAATTCCCCTGACCAAACAAAATCAAGATAGAGGACACAATACTGGCCAAGCGTGCCAAATAGAGATTGGTCTTGTAACTAAATCGATCGGCCAACATACCAGATGGGATTTCACACAAGAGACTTGTCCCATGAAAGATACTCTCTAATAGACCGATTTGAAGCAAGGATAGACCATTTTGAATGAAAAATAAAATCCAAAAACTGGTAATCCCAAAATAAGAAGTGAATTCCAGACCTGCTAGGAGTGGAATATTGCGTTTGTAAGTTCTTTTAAACATTGTTTTCTCTCTTTCAATATGTAATATGAGTTTTTCTAAAAGACTTACTTAGAGTTGCCTACATTTTCTCCACCTCTTTCATTTAAAGTAATACTCAATGAAAATCAAAGAGCAAACTAGGAAACTAGCCGCAGGTTGCTCAAAACACTGTTTTGAGGTTGTGGATAGAACTGACGAAGTCAGTAACATATATACGGCAAGGTGAAGCTGACGTAGTTTGAAGAGATTTTCGAAGAGTATAAAAACGCCAGACGGCGTTTTTATGGCTATTATGGTTTGATACGGTGCAACATACGTGGGAATGGAATAGCTTCACGGATGTGTTTAGTTCCAGCTGCGAAGGTTACCATACGCTCGATACCAATACCAAATCCACCGTGTGGTACTGTACCATATTTACGAAGGTCAAGGTAGAATTCGTACTCTGTAAGATCCATTCCAAGTGATTCCATCTTAGCGACAAGGGCATCGTAGTCTTCCTCACGCATGGAACCACCGATGATTTCTCCGTAACCTTCTGGTGCAAGCAAGTCTGCACAAAGCACACGATCCGGGTTACCAGGAACTGGTTTCATATAGAAGGCCTTGATGGCTGCTGGGTAGTTCATGACAAATGTTGGCACACCAAAGTGGTTTGAAATCCAAGTTTCGTGTGGTGAACCAAAGTCATCTCCATGCTCAAGATGTTCGTAGTCAGCATCTTCATCATTTTCATGCTCTTGCAAGAGATCAATCGCTTCATCGTAAGTAATACGTTTGAACGGCTCAGCAATATAACGTTTCAAGAGCTCTGTATCACGTTCCAAGGTTTCCAAGGCTTGAGGAGCACGATCTAGAACACCTTGGAGCAACGCTTTTACATAAGCTTCTTGCAAGTCAAGTGACTCATCGTGTGTCAAGTATGAGTACTCCGCATCCATCATCCAGAATTCAGTCAAGTGACGACGAGTCTTAGATTTCTCTGCACGGAATACTGGACCAAAGTCAAAGACACGACCAAGAGCCATAGCACCAGCTTCAAGATAAAGCTGACCAGATTGGCTCAAGTAGGCTGGTGTTCCGAAGTAGTCTGTTTCGAAAAGTTCTGTAGAATCTTCTGCTGCATTTCCTGAAAGAATTGGGCTATCAAACTTCATAAAGCCATTCTTGTCGAAGAACTCATAAGTTGCATAGATGATAGCATTACGGATTTGCATGACAGCAACTTGCTTACGAGAACGAAGCCACAAGTGACGGTTATCCATCAAGAAGTCTGTTCCGTGTTCTTTTGGAGTAATTGGGTAGTCTTGAGATTCACCGATGACTTCGATGTCTGTAATATCCAACTCATAACCAAATTTTGAGCGCTCGTCTTCTTTAACAACACCTGTTACAAAGACTGATGTTTCTTGGCTTAGGCGTTTGATGGTGTCAAATTTTTCAAGACCTACTTCTTCTCCAAATTTTTCGATAAAGTTTGGTTTGAAAGCCACGCCTTGGAAAAAGGCTGTTCCGTCACGCAATTGTAAGAAGGCAATTTTTCCTTTTCCTGACTTGTTAGCAACCCAAGCACCAATAGTGACTTCTTGACCAACGTAGTCTTTTACTTCGATAATTGTTACACGTTTTGTCATGTTTTATCTTCCTTTTTTTGTTTAACTTGTCTAAAGACATTATTACCCACTATTGTACCACAAATAATGCCTGATAGCTAGATTCTATCAGAGAAAAATCTCAGGTTTTATCCAAAAAAATCTCCGTCAAGACGACGAAGATCTTATTTTTATTTTTTCATAAATAGGTGCAAACGACGAATAGCTTCTTTAAGAGTTTCCAAGTCTGTCGCATAGCTGAGACGGACATTCTCTGGCGCACCAAAGCCTGCTCCCGTAATCAAGGCCAGACCAACTTCCTCAAGAATAGCCGTTGTAAATGCTGTTACATCTGTATAGCCTTTCATCTCCATAGCTTTTTTAACATTTGGGAAGAGATAGAAAGCTCCTTGCGGTTTGACTACTTCAAAGCCAGGAACTTGGCTCAAGAGAGGATAAATGGTATTGAGACGTTCCTCAAAAGCCTGACGCATAGTTTCTACAGAGTCTTGTGGACCAGTTAGCGCTTCGATGGTTGCGTATTGAGATACAGCGGTTAGGTTTGAAGTTGTTTGACCAGTCAATTTGCTCATAGCAGCAATAATTTCTGGATCACCTACTGCATAACCAACACGCCATCCTGTCATAGCGTAGGCCTTAGACACTCCATTGATGACAATAGTTTGTTTGCGAATAGCTTCTGACAGACTAGAGATTGGAACGAACTCATTCCCGTTATAGACCAAACGTCCATAAATATCATCTGCTAGAATCAGAATGTCATGTTCAACTGCCCAGTTTCCAATTGCTAATAATTCCTCACGAGAGTATATCATACCGGTAGGATTAGATGGTGAGTTAAGAACCAAGACTCTAGTCTTATCTGTGCGAGCAGCTTCTAATTGCTCCACAGTTACTTTAAAGTGATTGTCTTCCTTGGCTTGGACAAATACTGGAAGGCCTTCGGCCATCTTAACCTGGTCCCCATAGCTGACCCAGTAAGGAGTAGGAATGATTACCTCATCTCCAGGGTTGATAACAGCCATAAAGAAAGTATAAAGGGAAAACTTGGCACCTGTAGCAAAGGTGACTTCATTTGTCGCCACAGAATAACCATAATAACGTTCAAAATAGGTATTGACCGCTGCTTTTAATTCAGGCAAACCTGAAGCTACCGTATAGAAAGAAGCACGTCCATCTCGAATAGCCTCAACAGCAGCATCTTGAATGTTTTCAGGAGTATGGAAATCTGGCTGACCTAAAGTTAAGAAAAGAACATCTTTTCCTTCCGCTTTTAACTTCTTGGCTTTTGCATCGCTAGCCAGAGTGACGCTTTCTTCCATTTCTAAGACACGTTTGGATAATTTCATAGCTTCTCCTTTTCGAGTATGACTCCTGTTTCAAAATCAACCAGATAGTAGTCTCCACCAGACTTGATTTCCCAGACGGGCTTATCAGCGTAACGTCCAAAGGTAATCTTGTCGATTTCAGTTGCTCCTTTTTCTCTAACAACTGCTTCTGCTTTTTCTTGTGAAGTACCACTTTCTAGTTGATACACATAGATTTTTTGACTATTTTTCTCAATTAAAACAGCTATTGGCTTTTGATTTTTATCTTGGCCGAGAACACTATAGTAGCTCTCTAAACCATTAAAAAAGTCAATCTGACTATCCGTTTCCAGCTCAGCATACTGCTTGGCCAGTCTCTCCCCTTCTGTCTTTGCAGTTCGATAAGGCTTCATACCAAGCCACACCAAATAAAGAAAGGAAGAGGTCACAACTAGAGCCAGCATGGTTAAGCCAATACTGTACTGAAATAATAAGAAATTTTTTTCTTTTTTCTGTCTCATTTTCACTCGTCTATTTTACCATCTATCCAAGTGAATTACAAGTGAATAAAAGAGGAGGATTTGTCTCGGAACTTCTCTTATGACAGGAATATATGACGCTTGA
This sequence comes from Streptococcus sp. HMSC071D03, assembly GCF_001812125.1. NCBI lineage: Bacteria > Bacillati > Bacillota > Bacilli > Lactobacillales > Streptococcaceae > Streptococcus > Streptococcus sp. HMSC071D03. Next base: position 750 of record NZ_KV807791.1, on the reverse strand, counting down.
ATCATTGATTTCACAGACTTTTCCTAATCTCTACTCCTAAAAATAATCTTGACTATCATCGATTTTTATTTTCTGGGCAAATTTCTTGCAAATGATTTCGTTTTGTTGTAACATTGTTTATAACAACAGAGAAAGCTCTGATTAAAATATAAAGGAGACTCCCTATGTCTAAAAAAGTATTATTTATCGTTGGTTCACTTCGTGAAGGTTCCTTCAACCACCAAATGGCGCTAGAAGCCGAAAAAGCTCTTGCAGGTAAAGCTGAGGTTAGCTACCTTGACTACTCAGCAATCCCACTTTTTAACCAAGAACTTGAAGTTCCAACTCTTCCAGCTGTAGCAGCAGCTCGTGAAGCTGTTCTGGCTGCTGATGCTATCTGGATTTTCTCACCAGTCTACAACTTCTCAATTCCTGGAACAGTTAAAAACTTGCTTGACTGGCTTTCACGCGCTCTTGACTTATCTGAAACTCGTGGTCCATCTGCTCTTCAAGATAAAATCGTTACTGTGTCTTCAGTAGCAAATGCAGGTCATGAACAACTCTTTGCAATCTATAAAGACCTCTTACCATTCATCCGTACACAAGTTGTAGGTGAATTCATTGCAGCTCGTATCAATGATTCTGCTTGGGTAGATGGTAAACTAGTCCTTGAAGACAGTGTTGCTACTTCACTAAAACAACAAGCTAAAGACTTGATTCAAGCTATTCAATAATTGAATCATAACCACCCGTCTAACGGGTGGTTTGCCC